>CABUTL010000177.1 GCA_902494375.1 uncultured Collinsella sp. | reverse complement strand
AGACGGTGCGATTGAAGCCGCAGGCGTGAGGTTTTGAGCACATTTGTTAACACGGCCGAAACGTTTGCGGGTGAAGGCTGTTTTGATTTTTACGGCTGCTAGAGCTCCAGGATGCCACGGACAGTCTGGGCAGCCGCTGCCGGGCGATCGCGCAGGCCGTTGTGCGCGCCGGGAACCATTACGAGCGGACAGTCCAAAAGCTCAGCCGCCATCCTCGTTCCCGCCTCGCGAGGCGTACCAATCGAGAGCTCGCCCAGGAGCACAGCGGCCACCGTTTTTGACGCGCGAACGCTATTCCAATCGGGAACGCAGGTCATAGTAATCCCGTATTCGTTCGCCATGAAACTGCGGCCGTTGCGCAGGGCATGCTTAGCTTCTGCCTCGGTTAACTTGGGGGCCTCAGGGTCCGAATCGCCGATGGCGCCCAGGAAGGCCCGTAATGCCCTGGAAACCTTTCCCGCGGCGATCATCTCGAGCAAAACCGGGGCCGCACCCAGGCCGGCGCCCTCATCCGTCACGGCGGGTTCATGCAGAATCGCACGCGAGATTATGGCGGGGTTTGCACGGAGAAGCTCCAGGGCCACCAACGTACCGGCACTGTGCGCGAGCACGTTTGCCGGAGCGCCAATATGCTCGATAACAGCCTGCAGGTCGGCGGCCTGGGCAGCGAGGTCGTAGCGTCCGTCTGCAGCGTCGCCGCTCTCGCCGCAACCGCGGCGGTCGTAGGCAATGACGCGACAGTCGCGGGCGAGCTCGCGGGCGATGGCGTCAAAAAAGACACCGTCGACGCAGGCGCCGTGCACGCACACCAAGGCGGGTGTATCGGACGATACAACCGGACTGGCATACTCGCGGCAGGCAATCGTGGTGCCCGCATTCTCGACCGTAAATTCCATGTTGTGCCCCATCGTCTTGCGTTTTGTTAACAGATTAACTGTACCCGACCCGATACCTTTCATGACGCGGCATCGAAGGCAGAGTTAAAAAACGAAACCTGCAAAGCACAAGCCCGGACCATACGTTGGAGCCGATGCTATGCTTAAGGTTAATTGTCTTGAGGAGCTTTTACCTATGTCTACGTTTCTAAATGCCAGCCCCATCTTTGGGCCCGTTCGCAGCCGTCGCCTGGGCCTTTCGCTCGGTGTCAACATGATGCCGGCGAGCGGCAAGATCTGCACGTTCGACTGCATCTACTGCGAGAACGGTCTCAATGCCGAGCGCCCCTGCCACGAATCGTATAACACGGCTGCCGTGGTGCTCGATGCACTCGAGGCCAAATTGCGCGAGATGGCAGTCGAAGGTGAGCTGCCCGATGTAATCACGTTTGCCGGCAACGGCGAGCCCACCGCCGCACCGGAGTTTCCGCAGGCCATCGCCGGCGCTGTCGCGCTGCGCGACGAGCTTGCCCCAAACTCCAAGATTGCCGTGCTCTCCAACGGCACGCGCGCCGACCGCCCCGAGGTGCACGACGCGCTCATGATGGTCGACGACAACATTCTTAAGCTCGATACGATCGACCCGGCATTTATCCAGCTGCTCGATCAACCCGTTGGCCCCTACGATGTGGAGCATCAGATCGAGACGTTCGCGAGCTTTAACGGCCACGTCATTATCCAGACGATGTTTTTGACCGGCGAACACCAGGGCAAGCCTCTCGACAATACCGGCGAGGAGTTCGTTGGCCCTTGGCTCGCGGCACTCGAGCGCATTCGTCCGCAGGAGGCGACCATCTACACGGTGGCGCGCGAGACACCGGTCGCCGGCCTTGCCAAAGCGGCGCCCGAGGTGCTCGACGCCATTGCCGCGCGCGTCCAAGCCCTCAGCATTCCCTGCCAGGTAAGCTACTAGCAAAACCACGCAGCAGCCAGTGTCCGCCATCCCACTCCATCAGTTGCGGTGATATAGTTCCTATTTGTGCTGTTAAACCGCTTAAATCGGAACTATATCACCGCAACTTTTATGGATACGTGAGTGGGCTATACTAGCTGCGGATGAAAGGAAGTTAGCCATGTTTGACAACGGACCTGTGCCCGGCCGCAACGACGCCTGCTGGTGCGGCAGCGGCAAAAAATATAAGAAATGTCATAGCGCCTTCGACGAGCGCCTCGAGCGCCTGTGGGAAGAGGGCTGGGAGGTCCTGCCCCGCACGCTCTACAAGACGCCCGCCGATATCGAGGGCATCAAGCGCTCGGCCGCCATCAACGTGGGCGTGCTCGACTACGTAGGTGAGCACATCGCCGCAGGCATGACCACCAACCAGATCGACCAGATGATCTACGACTACACCGTCGAGCACGGCGGCACGCCGGCAGACCTCAACTACGAGGGCTACCCCAAGAGCGTATGCACCTCGATCAATGACGTCGTCTGTCACGGCATCCCCTGCGATACGGACGTGTTGCACGAGGGCGACATCATCAACGTGGACTGCTCCACGATCTTGGACGGCTACTTTAGCGACTCGAGCCGCATGTTCTGCATCGGCGAGGTCTCTGCCGAGCGCCAGCATCTTGTCGACGTCACCCGCGCCAGCGTGGAGGCGGGTCTGGCCGCCGTCAAGCCGTGGCTGCCGCTGTCCGTGATGGCCGAGGCCGTGCAAAAGACGGTCGAGGACGCCGGTTTTAGCGTGGTGCGCGAGTACGGCGGACACGGCATCGGTAAGGAGTTCCACGAGGACCCGTTTGTGGGCTTTACCACCGAGGCGCCCGATGTGGACACCATTATGGCTCCGGGCATGGTCTTTACCATCGAGCCCATGGTCAACGCCGGAGCGCCCGACATCAAGATCAGCAAGGGCGATGGCTGGTGCGTGCGCACCAAGGACGGCAGCGATTCGGCCCAGTGCGAGGTACAGCTCGTGGTGACCGAGGACGGTTACGAACTGCTGAGCTGGTAGCTGCGGATGCGCCGGGCTTCGCGATGGATATGTTAACCATCGCGAAGCCCGGCGTTTTATTTGAACGTTTTACCTGATAAAACCTGCCAAAATAAACCTGTCCCTTTTTGTCAGGTCGAGCGGAGAGGACTGCTTGTGAACATCCTGGTTTTGCTGCCCGTCAATGACCGCCATCGCGCAATTCTTGAGTCGAGTGCTCCGGGCGAGGACTTTATCTACACGAGCGCCGATGCCGCCACGCGCGAGCAGGTCGCCGATGCCGACGTGATCCTGGGCAACATCGACCCTGACATGCTCACAGCATGTGAGCATCTCCAGCTGCTGCAACTGCAGACCGCGGGCTATGACGATTACTTGGCCGCCGGCACCGTGCCAGCCGACGCCAAGCTTTCCTGCTCGGTGGGCGCCTACGGCCAGGCCGTGAGCGAGCACATGTTTGCCATGGTGCTGTCTATGATGAAGCGCCTGCCCGGCTATCACGACTTGCAGCGCAAGCATCGCTGGGAGGACTTGGGCCCGGTCACCTCGCTCAAAAACGCCAATGTGCTGGTGCTGGGCGCGGGCGATATCGGTGGCCACTTCGCCACACTCTGCCGCAGCATGGGCGCGCACGTCCGCGGCATCAAGCGCCATCCGCTCGTCTACCCCATTGTGTTTGAGGACATGGACGGCATGGATGCCCTGTCTGAGCGCTTGGCGGAGGCAGACGTCGTCGCATCCTTTATGCCGAGCACACCCGAGACCCGCGGCCTGGCGAACGCCGAGTTCTTCGCCGCGATGAAACCGGGCGCCTTCTTTGCCAACGGCGGCCGCGGCGACCTTGT
>CABUTL010000176.1 GCA_902494375.1 uncultured Collinsella sp. | reverse complement strand
GTGGGCTTCGCGAACTTCTCAAAACAAAGCAGGCACCCCGGCCCTCGTCCGTAAGCTCTTCCGCTGGGCGAGCCATAGACGCCGCGCACCGATCTGCTAAAGCATGAGCTTGAAATTGGTGCTATATTCGGCTTGAGTTGTTTAATGCTAGTACGGGAGGCTGATATGGGGCTGTTCAAGAAGAAAAACCCGCAGGATGCCTTTGATCCCGATGTGTTTACCATCACGGATACGATTTTGGACCCGCCGCGGTTTACGTTTTTGCCGGCTATCTACCAGGATGCCACGCGTCGCAAGTGGGCCGTGCATCAGCGTGGTGCAGAGCCTAAGATTTTTGACTATGCGGACGTGTTGCAGTGCGAAGTGGCCGAGGCGGGCGATCCGGAGGCCGAGGAAGTGGCCTCAAAACAGGAATTTGCCCAGCGTATCCTGGCAAATCCTGCCAAGGCGGCGAAAATAAACGCTGCCAAGCGTAATATGTGTCTTGGTATGGGCGTTGTTGTGGCGGTTCAGACGGGAAAAGACGAGGTTTCCAAATTAGAGATTCCCGTTATGACCGACGAAGTCAAACGCGATTCAAGTCTATATAAGTCGTATCGGAATGTCGCCGAGAAGATCAAGGCCGAATTTGATGCCATGGGAGGGCTGGCCTAATTATGGCGGCATACGTTTCTGAATGAGGAGTCTGTGCAATGGCAGGCGAATCTTATGCAATTCCCCCCAAAGATCGTGCTGTTGAGGGAATTCTTTGGTATATCCAGCACCACCAGCTTGCCGGCGGCGATCGCCTGCCGGCCGAGCGTGTGCTGTGCGAAGAGATCGGCGTTTCGCGTACGGCGTTGCGCGCCGGTATCACGCGGCTCATCTCGTGTGGAACGCTCGAGAGCCGTCGCGGATCGGGTACGTATGTGTGTCCTCCCAAGCCGCTGAACATCTTCCAGGAAACGTATAACTTTTCCGATGCTGTGCGGACTGCCGGCCTGCACTCCTCTTCTCGTCTGGTTTCCACCGGGACCATCGAGGCGGATGAGGCGCTTGCCGACAAGCTTGGGGTGTCTGTAGGCGCTCCTTTGCTCCGCATGCAGCGCGTTCGACTTATTGAGGGCGAGCCGGCGTCAATCGAGACGGCTCACGTTAACCTGTCCCTGTGCCCATCGCTTACCGAGCACGATTTTGAGTGCGAGAGCCTTTACGATGTCTTGCTCAAAGAAGGCGGCGTGCGTGTTGAGCATGGACGTGAGCATATTTCCATCTCGCGTTTGAATGCCGAAGAGGCCGAGCTGCTCCAGCAAGAAGAGGGAACGCCGGTGTTCTATGAGAGCTCGATCGAATTTGATAAGGACATGCGTTTTGTGGAGCATTGCAAATCGGTGATTTTGCCCACAAAGTTCCGCTTTGCCGATAACGGCGAAGAGAACGGCATGAGGAGCGTGGCAGGTGAACAATGGCTGAAACAGTAGATGCCACCCCGGTTTATATGCGCATTCGACGCCGCATCGAGGAACGTATCGAGCGCGGTATATATCCCACGGGTTCCATGATTCCGTCCGAAAAAGACCTTGCCGAGGAATTTGGTACGACACGCTTGACCATCCGAAGCGCTGTCGATGAGCTGGTTCGGCGCGGGCAGATTCGCCGTGTTCGGGGAAAAGGTGCCTTTGTGGCGCAGAAAGTACCTGCTTTTTTTGAACGCACGGTCGGTTTCCGTGAATCGGTCCGTGCTTCGGGCGGCGAGCCGTCCGTCCGTATTCTCGCGCGTTCCAAGCGTTATGCGGGGCCATATTACGCCGACCTGTTTGGCATCGCCGAGGACGACCTGCTCTATTCCGTTCGACGCCTGAACTGCATAAACGGTAGCCCCGTATCGATTGAGACGGCGCTGATTCCCTGCCTGCTGTTCCCAACCATCGAAGATATTGACGTGTCGGTCTTCAGTTTGTACGAGACCTATGAGATGCTGGGCCGAAAGCCAGTCATGGCACAGGAAAAGCTCGATATCGAAGCGCTGGGCGCACGAGATGCCGGCCTCCTTGGACTGGAACAGGGCGATCTTGTTTTGCTTTTGGAATGCGTGAGCTATGACGCGAGCGGTCAGGCTATCGAGTATGTAAAGTCCTTCAATCGTGGCGATACGGGCGGCTACACCTATACGTACTAGCTGGTATTCTGTGAATAACGGCTGGGAAACTAACCAGTTTTGATCGTTGGGTCAGCTGTATATACAACCTTACAGGGCTCAAAATCGACCGTTCGCCGATGGGGATAAATTAATCGACAAAGAGGTATCAAAAAGCCGTAACCTGTAACTGTGATTGGTATCAAATACTAATGATTTGTTACGAGGTGAGACGATGAAGATGCTCGATTACGTTCAGCTTGCCCATGTGCGTATGGGGGAGAACCTCGAGCGTTCGTCTGAGCTGGTAGCGCAGCTCGTTGATATTTTCCAGTCCGGTTCTTTTGACGCGCTGCGCATCGTTGCTTCGGGTTCGTCGCGCCATGCCGCCGATTGCGCCCGCGATTACCTGCAAGATGCCCTGCAAATGCAGGTGTCCGTTGTGACGCCCGAGGCCTTCGTCGATTTTGAACACACCTATCCGCAGCATGTGCTCAACATTGCCGTTTCGCAGAGTGGCTATTCGACCAATACGATTGCGGCGCTCGATTACATGCGCGCACACGATATGGCTGCAGTTGCGCTCACGGCAAACGTCGATGCACCCATCAAGGAACACGCTGACATCGTTCTTGACTACGGTGTGGGCGTCGAGTCGGTGGACTTTGTGACTCTGGGCGTCGAGGTGCTCGTTGAGTACCTGGTGCTCTTTGGCATTTACGGCGGTCAGGCGCGCGGAACGATTGACGCCAAGGGCGTTGCCCAGCGTCTTGACGACCTGCGCGAGGCTATCCATGCCAATGCCGTGATGTGCAAGACCGCCGAGGCATATGTCCAAGACCACATGCTCGAGCTTTCTGAGCACACGCCCGCCATGGTCGTCGGCAACGGCCCCAACTATGGCGTTGCCGAAGAGGCGGCCCTCAAGCTGAGCGAGACCATCAAGATTCCTGCCATGCATCACGAAGGCGAGGAGTTCGTCCACGGTCCCGAGATGCAGATCGTTCCGGGCTATCTGGTGTTTATCGTCGACGATCCGCAGGGGTCGGAGCGTCTTGCGAATATCGCTGATGCGCTATCGAACGTTACGACAAAAACGGTGCTGCTCACGGCCCATCCCAAGGGTAGGGCTCACGAGGTTGCGGTGCCTCAGGTGGCTCCGCTGCTCAGCGCAATTCCCAATCTTGTGTTCTTCCAGACGATTGCGGCCATGATAGCCGAGCGTCTGAAGTCATGGGACGTGCACCCGTATCTTGATGCCGTCTCCAAGCAAATGGAGGTCAAGGCAGAGGGCTACGAAGAGTCGGTCAATGCGCTTAAGGCCAAAGCGGCTGAGTGTTACGGAATGTAAGCGGGTTTTGATGCCCGTTGGCATGGGGGATGTGGAAACAACCCCAGAAAGGAGAGACAAATGAAGGAAACCGAGAAGATCGAGATCATGCATTTCGACCAGGAGGGCTATCTCGAGGACGGCAAGGCGCTCTACGAGACCGGCAAGAAGATGACCGCGCTCGCCGACAAGGTCGCCGACGAGGGCTACGACGCCGTGTTCCTGATGGGCGTCGGCGGCACCTGGGACGAGCTCATGCAGCTCGAGTACCTCATGAACAAGTTCGGCGACCGCGACC
>CABUTL010000175.1 GCA_902494375.1 uncultured Collinsella sp. | reverse complement strand
GCCGCCGGTGCTGTGCAGAAGCTCTTCAATAAGGTGAAGTCTCCTGCGGCTGACACCGAGCGCAAGCTCGCCGCTGCTGCTGCGGAGGCCGAGCGGCCTACCGAGCGCGTCCTAATTGGCGAGGACGAGGCCGCCGCGGGCGACGATGATGGCCAGAAGTCTGTAGCCAAGCCGGCTCAGTATTACACCTATACACCCTCCGAGACCTCTGAGGAGTCCTGCGATGAGTAGCGAAGCAACCTGCCCCATCACGCTGACCGTTGCCGGTGACCCGCGTCTCGCTCGCCTTGTGCGCATGACGGCAGCCAACGTTGGTGCCCTGTGCTCTATGTCTGTCGATCGCATCGAGGACATCCGCATGGCTGCCGAGGAGGCTTTCATCTTTGGTTGCACCGCGGTCGACTGCGATGACATCACTATCAAATTCGATGTCGATGAGACCCACGTTGGCATGACTATTACCTTTGGCGATCAGGCTACGGTCGATGAAGACGACCAGGCTGCGGTGTATGCCGAGCTCATCCTCGCGAGCGTGTGCGACTGCTACGAAAAGACTGCGGCGCCCCTGACGCTTTCCCTCGACCTCAAGGCGGATATCTAATATGACCGAACGTTCCCGGAGCGGCAAGACCGCTTGGGACAAGGAGAAAACCCGCGAGCTGTTTCGTCGTTACAAGGAGACCGGTGATCCGGACGCCCGCGAGCAGCTCGTCATGTCCCATATGAATCTGGTAAGGTTTCTTGCCAACAAATTTAAGAATCGCGGTGAGCCGCTCGACGACCTCATGCAGGTCGGCTATCTGGGTTTGCTCAAGGCTATCGACCGCTTTGACCCTGAGCGCGGGCTCGAGTTCACAACGTTTGCAACACCCACTATCCTGGGCGAGATCAAACGCCATTTCCGCGACAAGGGCTGGAGCGTGCGCGTACCGCGTCGTCTGCAGGAGCTCTCGGCCAAGGTCAACCAAGCTACTGACAAACTTACCAACGAGCTGCAGCGTTCGCCCAAGGTTGAGGAGATCGCTGAGTATCTAGATGTGACTGTCGATGAGGTCCTCGAGGCTATGGAATCGTCTTCGGCTTATACCTCGGTGCCCATCGAGGCTCCTGGTGCGTCCGATTCCGACGATGCCCCCTCGATTCTCGACCGTTACGCCGACGACGACAACGAGCTCGACTTTACCGATGACCGCCTAGTGATCGAGGAAGCCATCCGTGATTTCTCGCCGCGCGAGCGCGAGGTGATCGAGCTGCGCTTTGTGAAGGGCATGACCCAGATCGAGATCGCCAAGAAGCTGGGTATTTCTCAGGTGCAGGTTTCGCGTCTGCTTCGCCGCACGCTTAAGAAGATTCAGGACAAGATCGACCCCGACGGAGTGATGATTCGTTCATGAGTGAGCACCCCCAACAAACCGATCGCGTGCTGCGCGACACCCGCATTCTGACGCTTCGCATTTGGGCTGTTGTCGGCTGCATTGTCATCGCCGCTGTCATTTTTAACCTTATGGGCATCCTGGCCCCGGTTATCGAGTTTCTCGCCGTTGGTTCCATCATTGCCTTTGTGATGTCCCCGATCACCAACTGGCTCGAGCACCATGGCGTGAATCGCGGCATCGGTTCGCTTGTCGCGCTTATTGTTGTTGTTGCCGTGCTCGTCGGTGTCGTTTGCATCTTGTCGCCGATTCTCTTTGGTCAGATCATGGAAGTCCTGAGCCGCCTGCCCGAGCAGCTTCGTGTTGCGGGTGGCGATCTCAATGAGATGATCTCGCATGCCAAGACGCTCAACAACACGCCGCTCAAGGAGTATTTGGACGATAATCTTTCGTCCCTGGTTACCGTGGCATCGAAGTATGTGTCTCAGATTGCTGCCGAGCTTGGTCGCGGTGTGTTCCCGCTCATCACCAATACGGCCTCGCAGTTGTTCGTGATCTTCCTTGGTCTGGTGCTTGCCTACTGGATGGCCTGCGACTACCCTCGCATGCATCACGAGATTTGCACCATCATCGGTCAGGAGAAGGAGACTTCGTACCGCTTTATGGTCGCCATCCTTTCTCGCTCTGTCGGCGGCTACATGCGCGGTATGGTCGTGACGTCCATCTGCGGTGGTTTCCTCGCCTTTATCGGTTTTATGATTATCGGTCATCCGTATGCGGCGCTCATGGCTATCTTTACCGGTATCATGCATTTGGTTCCGGTCGTCGGTCCTTGGGTGAGCGCAGCAATCGCCACGGTACTCGGCTTCATGTTCAGTCCCATGTTGGCGTTATGGACGCTCATCGTGACAATGATCGCGCAAAACGTCACCGACAATGTGATTTCGCCTAAGGTCATGCAGAGCTCGGTGCAGGTGCATCCCATCATGAGCCTCACGGCGCTTGTTATTGGCTCGGCGCTCATGGGCCCCATCGGCATGATTATTGCCATCCCATTGTGCGCGGCCCTCAAGGGTATCTTTGTGTACTACTTCGAGAATGAGACCGGCCGCCAGCTTGTGGCCTATGACGGCGCCGTGTTTAAGGGCACGCCGTACCGCGATGCCGATGGCAACCCGGTCGCCGCCTACGACGCGCTCGGCGACGACACCTTCATCTATGAGTCCGAGCTCATCGGTAACGAGACTGCGCCCGAGGCCCAGGCGATGCCTAAGCCCGAGTTCGATAATCCCTGGATCAAGCTCTCGGGTTTGCAACCCGATGCCACGGGCTTCTTCAAGAATCCCTTCGCCAAGGACGATGACTCCAACTCGGACGACGATACCAAAACCGGCATCGACGGCTCCATGGACGATGACGACAACTAGCGGGGTAATTCGGGTTAACATTCATACGCGCAACATGCTATTTCGCTGAAGGGCCGGCATTGTGCCGGTCCTCTTTTTTGCACTTGCGCGGTGGGATGGTAATATCGTTACGTTTGAACTGTTTCGATGTGAAACCGAGGAGATTCCCTCTATGAGTGCTGACTACCCGTCAATGACTACGGCCGAGATTCGCTCCAAGTTCCTCAACTTCTTTGAGGAGCGCGGTCTTAAGCTCTATCCTTCTTCGTCCCTCGTCCCCGACGATCCTTCGCTGCTGCTTGCCAACGCCGGCATGAACCAGTTTAAGGAGTACTACCAGGGCAAGAAGACCATGAAGGAGATCGGCGCGATCTCCTGCCAGAAGTGCGTCCGCACCAATGACATCGATTGCATCGGCGAGGACGGCCGTCACCTGTCGTTCTTCGAGATGCTCGGCGATTTCTCTTTTGGCGGCGTCTCCAAGGAGCAGGCTTGCGCCTGGGCCTTTGAGCTCATCACCAAGGAGTTCAAGCTGCCGCTCGACCGCCTGTACTTCACCGTCTTTACCGAGGACGACGAGACCCACGACGTGTGGCGTTCTCTGGGCGTTGCCGAGGACCACATCTCCCGCTTGGGCGAGGACGACAACTTCTGGGCCGCTGGCCCCACCGGCCCCTGCGGTCCGTGCTCCGAGATCTACTTTGACATGGGCGAGGAGGTCGGCTGCGGCAGCCCCGACTGCAAGCCTGGCTGCGACTGTGATCGCTACCTTGAGTTCTGGAACTGTGTGTTCACCCAGTACGATGGACAAGAGGACGGCACCCTCGCTCCGCTCCAGACGAAGAACATCGATACCGGCATGGGCCTTGAGCGTATTGCTGCAATCATGCAGGGTGTAACCAATAACTACGACACTGATATCCTTCGTAGCTTGGTTGGCGTTGGCGAAGAGCTTTCTGGCAAGGAGTACCGCCAGGAAATGG
>CABUTL010000174.1 GCA_902494375.1 uncultured Collinsella sp. | reverse complement strand
TATCTAATGAGTGCCAGGTCACGGCCGCATGTCACCGGCAGCGTTGTCGGTGTTTTATTCCCAACACCTCGCTCATACCTTCAGCTCATGGAAAGTGCGCCGTCGCTTCCCTATCGCCCCAGCGCAACAGCCAAGGTTCGCGAGGAAGATCTATGCGAATTTGGCACGGCAATCGTGCAGAGTGTCGCAGGATGTGCTCCGACGGAACTCAAATCCGTCTCCAAGCCACTTCGCAATGAGGCGATTCTCGCGCTTCGAAAAGAAGGGTTAACGGTTAGGCAGGTTCAGCTGTTGACCGGACTGGGGACATGGATTATCAAGAACGCGTCCTAGCGTCGCGCTTGCCGAGTTACGAGTACGGCGAAGCGCAGCTGCCTGCCGCGAGGCGCCGCCATTCGCCAACGTCACCATGTCAAACAGAAAACGCTTCCGCTGAATAACGTCCAACGGAAGCGTTTTCCCAGATAAAACCTACCAAAAAACCTGTCCCTTTTTGGCAGGTTAGGCCTGGAAGGTGTCGCGGTCGGGCGCGAAGGACTGCATGGCCGCGATGGTGCGGTCGAAAAGCTCGGGGAGCTCCCAGCCCAGCATCTCGGCGCCCTGCGTAATCACGTCGCGCGAGCAGCCGGCGGCAAAGCGCTTGTCCTTGAACTTCTTCTTGAGCGACTTGGTCGTAAAGTCCATGACGCTTTTGCTCGGACGCATGATAACGGCGGCCCCGATCAGGCCGGTAAGTTCGTCGCACGCAAATAGGATCTTCTCCATCTGCGACTCGGGCTTGGGCAGCGAGGCGTTGAAATCGGACGTGTGCGTCTGGATGGCGCGGATGAGCTCGGGCGATGCGCCCTCGCCCTCCAGAATCTTGGCAGCATAGATGGTGTGGTTCACGGGGTCGTCCTCATGCTCCTCCCAATCCAAGTCGTGCAGCAGGCCGACGATACCCCAAAACTCCTCGTTCTCGGGGTCGAACTCGCGTGCAAAGTAGCGCATGGTGCCTTCGACCGTCTCGCCGTGGGTGATGTGGAACGGATCTTTGTTGTGCTCGTTGAGCAGTTCGAACGCACGGTCACGGGTGATTCCGGCGGAAAGCGTCTGAGACATGGCAATACCTCCAGGTGAGTCGGTGCTAGGACACGGTGTCACTATCGTATATCGCCGCGGCTCAAGCCGAAAGGCAGAAAAGGCATACGGAGAAAAAAGCCGGGCGAACGCGTCGCCCGGCAAAACCGCAGATAAAACCTGCCAAAATAAACCTGTCCCTTTTTGGTAGGTTTAGGGGCGGACCTGGCCGGTGCCGCGGAGCTTGTATTTGTAGGTGGTGAGGGCCTCGGCGGCAAAGGGGCCACGGGCGTGGAGTTTTTGGGTCGAGATGCCGATCTCGGCGCCCAGGCCAAACTCGCCGCCGTCGGTGAAGCGCGTGCTGGCGTTGGCGTACACGGCCGAGGCATCGACCGCATCCAGGAAGCGCTCGCAAGCATCCGTGTCCTCGGCAACGATGGCCTCGGAGTGCATCGTGCCGTAGCGGTTGATGTGTGCGATGGCCTCGTCCTCGTTTGCCACGACCTTCACGCTCATCTCGAGAGCCAGGTACTCGCGACCCCAGTCCTCCTCAGTCGCGGCGACGTAGTTGTCGCCCTCGGCAAGCCCAGCGTCGGCGCATGCGGCGCACGTGGCCTCGTCGCCGTGAATGAGCACGCCGTGGTCGTGCAGCACGGTCACGACCGCGGGCAAAAACGCATCGGCCACGGCACGGTCGACCAGCAGCGACTCGGCGGCATTGCACACGCCTACGCGCTGGGTCTTGGCATTAACGATAATGTTGAGCGCCTTATCAAAGTCGGCGGATTCATGCACGTAGATGTGGCAGTTGCCAGTGCCCGTCTCGATCACCGGCACAAGCGACTCGCGCACGCAGCGCTGGATCAGGCCTGCACCGCCGCGCGGAATGAGCACGTCGACGACACCGCGGAGCTTCATGAGCTCGCCGGTGGCCTCGCGGTCGGTGGACTCGATCATCGACACGGCCTCGCGCGGGAAGCCCTTGGCCTCGAGCGCATCGGCCAGCAGCTCGGCGATCATGGCACACGAGTGATAGGCCAGCGAGCCGCCGCGTAGAATGCAGGCGTTGCCGGTACGGATGCAGATGCCTGCGGCGTCGGCCGTCACGTTGGGGCGCGCCTCGTAGACCATGGCGACCAGGCCCAACGGCACGCTCACGCGGGTCAGGTCCACACCGCTCGCAAGCACGCGGTGGTCGAGCACGCGGCCGACGGGATCGGGCAGCTCGGCGAGCTTCTCCAAACCGGCGGCCATGCCCTCGACGCGCTCAGGCGTCAGCAGCAGACGGTCGAGCAGACCGGCCGAAGTGCCCGCATCGCGCGCGGCGGACATATCGAGCTCGTTGGCGGCGACGATGGAGTCGACACCGTTGCGCAGTGCTGCGGCCATGGCGCGCACGGCCTCCTGGCGCTGCTCATCGCTCGCCGTGGCAAGCGAGGCCGACGCTGCCTTGGCGGCAACGGCAAGATCGTGGACATACGTGGCTATATCGACCGACATGGGCGGCCCTTTCTCCTAGAAGTTTGCAACCATGGTAGCCGATTTGCGCATGGCCTCGCCCGCGGCGGTAGAATTGGTCAACCCGAAACACCGCAACGAACGGAAGTACCGCATGGCCCTCATCACTTCATACAACGTCCCCGGCCTCTATGTCGAGGACCACAGCATCGACGTCCCCCTTGACTGGCGCGGCCTGGAGCCGATGCTCCTGGCCGTCGGCAACACCATGCGCCGCGGCGCTATGCCGGCACCAATCGCCGGCGCGCCCGAGAGCATCAAGCTCTTCTACCGCGTGGTTTGCGCGCCCGACCGCATCAACGACGATCTGCCGCTGCTCCTGTTTTTGCAGGGCGGCCCTGGTGGCGAGAGCCCGCGTCCGCTCTCACCCACGAGCGACGGCTGGATTGAGGAAGCCGTCAAACACTTCCGCGTGGTCCTTCCCGACCAGCGCGGCACGGGGCGCAACAGCTGTGTAGACGGGCGTACGATCGCGGCTCTGGGCGAGCGCGCGACGGCGGCCGGCTCCGATGCCGCACGCTCGCAGGCGGACTTCCTCAAGCGCCACCTCGCCAGCTCCATCGTGCGCGATTTTGAGTACCTGCGCCTGGTGGGCTTTGGCGGTAAGCCCTGGGTCACGCTCGGCCAGAGCTACGGCGGCTTTTTGACGCTGAGTTATCTGTCGCTCTTCCCCGAGGGCGTGGCGGCGAGCTTTACCTGCGGCGGCATCCCCCACGTGCCGGCGAGCGCCAGCGAGGTCTACGCGCACACCTTCCCGCGCATGGCCGCCAAGACGCAGCAGTATTACGACCGCTACCCCGCCGACGTCGAGCGCGTGGCGGCACTGGCCGATGCGCTCGAGGCCCAGAAGCCCGTGCTGCCCGACGGCTCACCGATGACGGTCGAGCGCCTACAGCTCATGGGCAGCGACTTTGGTATGAAGCCGAGCTTTGAGCGCATGCATTGGATTGTCGATCACGCTTTTGTTGACGGCGACGGCACGCTGGCCTACGGCGCCTCGGTATCTGACAGCTTTTTGATGCGCGCCTTCGAGCGCACCAACACACGCACGAATCCGCTGTACTGGACGCTGCAGGAGTTCATCTACGCCGACGGCGACACCATGCCCATTCGCTGGGCCGCGGCAGAGGAAAAGGCACACCGCGCCGAGTTCGACACGCTCGCGCGCCCGCTCATGTTTACCGGCGAG
>CABUTL010000173.1 GCA_902494375.1 uncultured Collinsella sp. | reverse complement strand
GACATCGCCGAGCGTGGCACTCATGAGCATAAACTGCGTGTGGGGCAGGGTGAGCAGCGGCACCTGCCATGCCCAGCCGCGGTCGGGGTCGGCAAAGTAGTGGAACTCATCCATGGCTACGCAGCCCACATCGGCGTCCTCGCCCTCGCGTAGCGCATCGTTGGCAAGGATTTCGGCCGTGCAGCAGATGACGGGTGCCTTGGTATTGATATGCGTGTCGCCGGTGATCATGCCGACGTTATCGCGGCCGAGCACCTGCACCAGGTCGAAGAACTTTTCGCTGACCAGAGCCTTGATAGGAGCCGTGTAGTAGCAGCGCTTGCCCTGTGCCATGCCCATAAAGAGCATGCCCAGCGCGACGAGCGACTTGCCCGATCCGGTCGGCGTGCCCAAAATGACGTGATCGCCGGCGGCCAGGTCCATGAGGGCCTCTTCTTGGTGATCCCACAGCTCAATGCCACGGTCGCTCGTCCATTCAAAGAAGCGTTCGAAGGCCTGATCGGGCGTGAGCCATGGTTCGGGCTCACTGCCATCCTCGGGCTCCCACCAGGTGGGGGAGAGCGCGCCGAGCGAGCCGAACTCGGCTTCGGTTCCCGTGCCGCCCGAGAATGAACTGGCGGCGCCGGCGCCGGAGACGGTGCCGGCGACGGTATCTGTCGTGGTCTGTGCCATGTGGTTGCTTTCTCTCGCGATTGTCCGCCAACTATTATGGCGTAGCGGCGGCGTGGGGTGCCAGCGCGCGAGAAAATGCAGGAAATGGGCGTTCTGCCCAGCCGTTTAGTGTAGTCGCTAGCTAAGTGAGTAGACTTTTTGCGATATTGCGAGCACATGGCTTTTGCGCAAGGGTTCTACCTGCGGTTTTATGTTTCGCTATGCGGGCTGTGCTTGGCTATTGCAAAATAGTCTACTCACTTAGGTTTGAGGGCCGTTCGCTGGCGCCTATTTGCGCTTGTTTGCCAACGCCGCGACCATCAGAAGCCCCTAGGACTCTTGCGGTAGACGCTTCTTGCCCTTGCGGGCACGGTTTCTAAAGTTCTCGACGGCCTCTTCCATGCCCAGAGGCACATAGGCGAGCTCATCGAGGTTATCGGGCAGGTAGCAGGCTAGGCTTTGCTTCTGCGCGCGGCCCGCCGCGAGCTGTTCATCGCTGGGCTGCGCTCCAGGTGTGGCGCAAATGCCATAGACGGCGGCACCCATCTCGCGCGTGCGGCGCTCGTACTCGGTCTCGGGATGCTCGGGATGGTCGCGGCGGACGTCGTCGCTTACCCAAAGCGTATCGTAGCCGGCCGCGGCAAACTGTCCCAGGGCGTAATCGCGCAACGGCTTGCTATCGGTGCGCAGCGTGACGGTAGCGCCGGCTGAAAAGAGCGGGCGGTAGAGCATCAGATGGTCGACATGGACGAGTCGTTTTTTAGCGTACTTGGCCTTGGGCTGCGGCGTGGGAAAGTTAATGGTGATGGCATCGAGCTCGCCTGCGGCAAACAGCTGTGGCAGCGATGCGGCGCCTCGGGGCAGGACGAGTGCGTTGGATAGCCCCTGTTCGCAGATTTTCTGCGCGGCATAGGCGATGCAGATGGGCTCCTGGTCCATGCCGATAAAGAGGGTGTCGGGCTCGCGGTGGGCGCGCTCGACCAGATAGGTTCCCTTGCCACAGCCAAGATCCAGGTGAAGGTGTTCGAAGGGCTTGCTGCCAGCTGGCGCGCAAGCCTCGCGCCAATCTCCGGCATAAGCCTCGGGGTTCGTCTCGATCGCATCGGCGTAGCGCTCCAGGCGCTTCTCGAGCACAAAGTTCTTAGGCGTGCGAACGTGGACGGCTCCCATGAGGCTCCTTGGTCATAAATGCGAAACGCATGGCCGCGCGTTCCGTCAATGGGTTGAAAAGGGCGGGCATAGATTGCCCGAAAGATGTGGTGCGGCTCGGCGGCGAGTCGTCGGTGCCTACAGGCGCTTGAGAATCACATAGCGGTTGAGCTCGCCGCTACGACCGTCGGCATGGAAGCGCTCAAGCTCGCGCACGGGGACCTCGCCGCTCTTGTAGAACGTACGGACGCCGCGCACCAGGTCGGTGATCTGCTGATCGTCAAAGTGATGGCAATAGCGGTAGGCGTGGCGGTCGTTTTGCCAGCCGATGAGGTGGTCGCCGGCTTCAAACTGTGCGGAATCGTAACCCTCAAACGGCGGGGTGAGCTCGGCGCGGGCTTCGGCTCGAACGGCCTTGCGCGCCATGCGCTCGTCGTTCATAAACTCCCAAAAGCTGATGGCGATGATGCCGCCCGGGCGCGTCTGCCGCACCAGGGCGTCGAGTACGCGTACGCGGTACTCGCACGACGGCACGTGGTGCATAAAGCCAAAGCAGACCGAGATGTCGGCGAGCGGGGCGTCGAAAAGCACGTCGGGCGTCTCGGCGGGGTTGAGCTTCATGAGGGCGTCGAGCACGTCGAGCTCCTGGAAGTGCAGGTTGGGAATGCGCAGGGCATGGCCATGTGCATCGATAGCCAAATCTTGACACGAGTCGACACCATAGAACTCAAACGGGCAGCTGGCATCTGCCGAGGGGTTTGCGCCGTCGACGCCCTTGGCGGCAAGTGCGCCGCCGGCGGCAAAATTCTCGAATCGCATATTGCCGCAGGCAAGATCGAAGACGCGGACGGGATGCTCGATCGTGGCGACGTCGAGCTGCCCGAGCGCGATGTCCATGGTGCGCACCCAGCCGGGCCACGGGGCCTGGCGCGTATCGGAGAAGGAGGCGGAGTGCTCGCGATAGAACGTGTTGTTGAGCTGGATGAGCGATGAGGCGAAATCGCGGTTCACGGCGCGGAACTCCCTCCGTTGGCGGTGCGGAATAAACAGTACGACCATACTACCGTTAACGCCGCAACGGGGACAACCAAGCTACGGGTCATTGCTTTGTTTGGACACATTTCCGCAGCTCATATGCACCCGCAACCGCCGGTTGTCAAAAATCTCACTAGAATAGGTGGCATGTTTTTGGCGGTGGCGGATAGATTTTTAACTGTGCAAGGCGCCTTAAGAACAAAAACGGTCCGGCGGCACGGCTGGCATCACATAGGAGGAACCATGAATGTAGAAACTGCGCAGCGGCTCGCCGACCTTCGCCGCAGCAAAGGCTTTAGCCAAGAAGGGCTGGCGCGAAAGCTGGGGCTGTCGCGCCAGGCGGTCAGTAAATGGGAGCGTGCGGAGAGCTCGCCCGATACCGAGAACCTGATCTCGCTCGCCAAACTCTATGGCGTGAGCTTGGACGAGTTGCTCAATCCGAGCGACGAGATTGAGGACGATATCGAGTTTGAGAACGAGGACCGCGCTCGCCAACGCGAGGCCGAGGCGGCAGAGCGCGCACGCACCCATGAGGCGGCGGCACGTGCCACCGAGGCGGCAACGCAGGCGAGTGATGCCGCCGCCAAGGCGGCGCAAGCGGCAAGCTGGAGTGCACAGGCCGCCAATGCCGCTACGGCGCAGGCGACGAGTGGCGGTGCGGTTGGCTCGACTCCGGTGAAGGGCCCGTTCCAGTCGTTCCCATATTGGGCCGTGTGCTGGCTGCTGTTCTTTTTGCTGATGTTCCTGTTTGGTGCCGGCCCCTTTGCCGCACTGATCTTCTTTACGATTCCCATCTATCACTGGGTGGCGCGTGCGCTCGATGGCGATTGGGCGCGCGGGGATATTCAGGTTGGTTCGGCGTCGGTGGCGGTCAAGGCCCAGGGGAAGGATACTTCTGCGGAATCTGATGCTGACGTGGCTACCGCGACTACCGCTGAGCCGATT
>CABUTL010000172.1 GCA_902494375.1 uncultured Collinsella sp. | reverse complement strand
TCGCTCCTTCCATCTCGAGCTTGATCAGGTTGTTCATCTCGACGGCGTACTCAAGCGGTAGCTCCTTGGAGACCGGGTTGGCAAAGCCGTTGACGATCATGGTGCGAGCCTCTTCCTCCGGGATACCGCGGCTCATCAGGTAGAATACCTTGTCGTCGCCGATACGTCCGATGGTGGCCTCGTGGCCGATGTCGACGTTCTTGGCGCGGATGTCCATGGCCGGGATGGTGTCGGAGCGGCTCTGGTCGTCGAGCATCAGTGACTGGCAGCTCACGGTTGCCTTGGAGCCCTCGGCCTTGGGCGTGGCAACGATAGAGCTGCGGAACGTCTGGATGCCGCCGCTCTTGGAGATGCCCTTGGTCTCGACGGTTGCCGAGGTCTCGGGCGCGTTGAGCACGACCTTGCAGCCGGTGTCGAGGTTCTGCCCGGCGCCGGCAAAGGTGATGCCGGTAAAGCTCGAGCGGGCGCGACGGCCGTTGAGCACGCTCATGGGGTAGAGGTAGCCCACGTGGCTACCGAAGGAGCCGCTGATCCACTCGATGTCGCCGTCCTCGTCCACGCGCGCACGCTTGGTGTTGAGGTTGTACATGTTCTTGGACCAGTTCTCGATGGTCGAGTAGCGCAGGTGCGCACGCTTGCCCACAAAGAGCTCGACGGCGCCGGCGTGGAGGTTGGCTACGTTGTACTTGGGCGCGGAGCAACCCTCGATAAAGTGCAGGTCGGCGTCGTCCTCGACGATGATGAGCGTGTGCTCAAACTGGCCGGCGCCCTTGGCGTTAAGACGGAAGTAGCTCTGCAGCGGGAAGTCGAGCTTGGTGCCCTTGGGCACGTAGACAAACGAGCCGCCCGACCATACGGCGCCGTGCAGGGCCGCAAACTTGTGGTCGGTGGGCGGGATGAGCGTCATAAACTTCTCGTGGATGAGCGGTTCCCACTGCGGGTCGTGCAGGGCCTCCTCGATGCCGGAGTAGACGATGCCCATCTTAGACGCTGTGTCCTGCATGTTGTGGTAGACCAGCTCGGAGTCGTACTGCGCGCCGACGCCTGCCAGGTAGCTACGCTCGGCCTCGGGGATGCCCAGGCGCTCAAAGGTATTCTTGATGTCGTCGGGCACCGACTCCCAGTCGTGCTTTTGATCGGTGTTGGGTTTGACGTAGGTGACGATGTTGTCCATGTCCAGGCCCTCGATGGAGGGACCCCACGTCGGGTCGGGAAAACGATTAAAAATCTCGAGGGACTTGAGGCGCAGGTCGAGCATCCACTGCGGCTCGTCCTTTTTGGCGCTGATCTCGCGCACGATGTCGGGCGTGATGCCGGCGTCGAGGCGCTCGAATCCCTCCTCGCCATAGGTGAAGTCGTAGAGGCTGCGGTCGATGTCCGCGACCTCGGTGCGGTTCTTGGTCATTGCGTCGCCCCTTTACGCCTGCTGCTCGGCAGCGGCGGACTCGGCCTGGGCGCGCTGCTCGGCGGCCTCGCGCTCGAAGGTCTCAAAGCCGTTCTTGTCGATCCAGGGGATGAGCGAGGCGTCGTCCTCGCGCACGATGTGACCCTTGACCATAACGTGGACGCGGTCGACATCCAAGTGCTCCAGGATGCGCGTGTTGTGCGTGATAATGAGCATGGAGCCGTCGCAGCTCTTGCGGTAGGCGTCCATGCCGTGGCTGACGGTGGAAAGCGCGTCGACGTCCAGGCCCGAGTCGGTTTCGTCCAGGATGGCGAGTTTGGGCTGCAGCAGCAGAAGCTGGAGCATCTCGACCTTCTTCTTCTCGCCGCCCGAGAAGCCTACGCCCAACTCGCGGTTGAGGTAGGCGGTATCCATGTTGAGCTCGGCCGCGAGCTCCTTGACGCGACGGCGGAATTCCTTGCCCTTCATCTCCAGGCCGGGACGGCCGGCGATGCTGGCACGCAAAAAGCTCGACAGCGGCACGCCCGGAATCTCGACCGGGGCCTGGAAGCTCAGGAACAGGCCGGCGCGCGAACGCTTGTCGGTGGTGAGCTCGGTGATGTCCTGGCGGTCAAAGACGATACGGCCGTCGTTGACCGTGTAGACGGGGTCGCCCATGACCAGGTGGCCCAGGGTAGATTTGCCGGCGCCGTTGGGTCCCATCAGCACATGGGTCTCGCCGGCGGCGACGTTGAGGTTGACGTTGTGGAGGATGGTCTTCTCGTCCACGGAGGCGGTCAGACCTTCGATGGAAAGCAGCGGATTTGCGCTCATGCTGTCCCTCTCTGTATATGGTGTACTCATAGGTGTACTAAACCCTAGGAATCTTCTCGGAATAAAGTTACTATGGGTTCGGCGTTAGTCAAGGGAAAACCCGACTAATCCACTCGACTTTTTAGATGAGGGACATAAAATCAGGTTTGTTTGCCCCGCGTGCATAGGATTTGGGACAAACAAGCCTGGTTTTGTCCCAGTAACGATGGGAGGGTAGGTATGCTCATTTCTTCTAAGGGCCGCTATGCCCTCCGACTGATGATCTATATCGCGGCGCTGGGCGACGCCGAGGGCAAGATTGCCCTGCGCGAGGTTGCCGACCGCGAGCATATCTCGCAAAAGTATCTGGAGCAGCTGGTTCGTCCGCTTATGAAGGCGGGCCTGCTTAAGAGCGTGCGCGGCAAGGGCGGCGGCTACATGATGGCCAAGGACCCGGCCGAGGTGCGTGCTGGCGACATCCTGCGCGCCGTCGAGGGCAGCACGGCTCCGGTGGCGTGCGACGGCATCGACAACAGTTGCGCCCGCAGCGATCTGTGCTCGACCGTCAAGTTCTGGCGCGGTCTGGACGACGTGATCGAAAAGTACGTCGACGGCGTGACGTTGGCCGACTTGGCCGCCGTCCCCGAGATCAACTTTGACATTAAGCTGTAGGTTGAGCGCAATTCCTTAAGATTTCGCGGAGGGTTGTTGCCGTTTACCGAGGGGTTGTTGTGTAACATCGGGCGAGCTGCAATACTTACTTTTGTCTTTGCAAACTGAACTTTAACTACACCAATGCAGGGAGGATCTTATGCAGCCCAAGCATTCCGCGATTGTCGCGGGCCTGACGCTGGCGCTTTCGTTTGGCGCCGTAACTGCGCCCGCGCCCGCCGCCGCCGAGGAGCCCACGCCGGGCGTTGCCTCGGATGCCACCGATATCGACAAAGGTCTCTACACCCAGCAGTCCTTCTCGGGCGTGCTGAGGTCGGTCCAGGGCGTTTCGTTTGTCAACGTGACTCCCGAGATGAAGTACTTCACCAAATATGAGAGCCATGGCAACTATAACCAGGGCTTTTCGTATGGTGACGGCTACAACGCGCTGGGCTATTACCAGTTCGACCGTCGTTGGTCGCTCATTCCGTTTATGAAGCAGGTCTACAACTACAGCCCCGAAAAATACAGCATGCTCAAGGATGCGATTGATCGCGGCAGCGAGATTTCCAACACGAGCAATGCCATGTACGAGAACGGCCAGCTCACCGAGTTGGGCCGTATTGCGCAGGAGGCCTTCCAGGGCGCTTATAACACCGATCCTGTCGAGTTCTCGGCGCTTCAGGACGCTTATGCGTACAACTCGTACTATGCGGTGACCGAGGCGTGGCTCAAGAGCGCTCTTGGCATTGACATCTCCGGCCGCGCCGATTGCGTCAAGGGCATGGTATGGAGCATCACCAACATGTGCGGCACCGGTGGTTGCAGGGACTTCTTCCGTTGGGCAAACCTTTCTAACAGTATGACTGATCGCGAGTTTGTGACGGCGCTTTCCAACAGCGTGGTCAATAACGTGGCGACCAAGTATTCGAGTCAGCCCCAGTATCATGAGGGCTGGAAGAACCGCTACCGCAACGAGCTAAAGGACTGCTTGGTTTATATCGCTGAGGACGAGGCTGCCGCCGCG
>CABUTL010000171.1 GCA_902494375.1 uncultured Collinsella sp. | reverse complement strand
TGCCTTTTGCGCGCTCACGGCATTGACGGCGGCGTCGCGCCGCGCGGTTGCTGCCTGCTGGAGCACTTTGGCAGCCGCGGCGGAGCTCGCACCGCCCTCCTCGGCATACTTGGCGGCGGCATCGATCTGGTCGTCAGTCACCGTGTCGGCCGAAGGCACCTTGAGCTTAAAGGTGGCCTGGGCACTTAAATCCTGTCCATCGCTCTTAACGGTGACCTGCGTCTTGGTGGTCGGGACGGTATAGATGGTGCCGTCGGCCGCGATGGGGGAGGCAGCGATGGAGAGCGTGTAATCGCCGGGCAGCAGTTTGATGCCGCGGCCGTGCTCGTCAACATAGAGCGTTTCGCTCACGGAGGAGCCGTCAGAATCCTGACCGCTCACCTGTACGGGAATCTTGGAGCCAGTGGAACAGTCGAGGCCCGCGGCATGCATGCCAATCTGCACCGACATCATCGTGTGGGCATTGGCGGCGACAGCGGCAGCCTGCTCTTGCTGATATCCGTTCCAGGCAGCATAGCCTGCACCGCCGGCGACGAGCGCGACGGCCACGACACCGGCGACCATCAGATTGCGGCGCTTGGGCGACATCTTGCGATGGCGGACCTCGGCCTCGCGTGCCGAGGGAACGGACGGCAGGGGTATATCGCCCATGGCGATGGTCTCGTCCACGGCTGGTGCGGAACCCAGGCCAGGAAGCTCGCGAGTCAGCGAATCCTCGGCCGGCAAGCTGTCGAGCAAGACGGTTTCCTCGCCCGTGTCGGATTCGGGCTGGTTGCCGGCCTCGCTTTCGGTGCCTTCGTGATCTGCCTCATCCTCGGCAGGCTCAACGTCGCCTGCATCCTGATTATCGGATTGCGCCTCGGTTTCCGGCTCATCCTGCACATCAACGCCCGAATCGTCAAACGCAATCTCATCGAGTGAAATCCGGTCTAAGCTCTCCAAGGCCTCAGCGCAAGCTTCTGCATCTTGGGCCGCATCCTCTTGGCCCATCGTCTCATCATTCATACATCCCCCAAGCTCAATATCGGGACAACACTGTACCCAAAAATGGAGCCATATAAAGCGCGTGCGAAATATAAGATCCGATTTAACCTGAGCGCATCGTTCGGCCGCATCCTCGCGGTGGCAAAAGGCCCCCGGAACGCGAACGAATCACATTCCGGGGGCTCTACAATGCGTTGAGTTGCGCGGAGCCGGCTATGCTGCTTCGTGCTCAAGCGATGTCTGCGCCGGGCGCGTTACTCGGCGTGTGCGTAATCCACCTTGGCGCGGCGAGCGGTAGCCTTCTCCCAATCGCTGGTGCCCTCAAAGACATCCTGCTTGTAGGGATTGCGGCCGAGCTTCTTGGCGCGGTAGGCGATGTAGATGATCGCGGCGACGTTGGCGACCAGTGCGGCGATCGAGACCGCGGTAGCGGCGCCGGGGTCGAGCGTGGAGTGGGTCACAAAGATGGACTCCTCCTGGAAGTAGGGGAATACCTGGGCAAACATGCACCAAATAGCCAGCGTAAAGGCGCGGTTCTGGATCCAGCCGCCCTTGTTCCAGATAAAGGCGGCGACGGTGGGCGCCAGCAGCAGCGCAAAGCCGCAGAACCAGGAGTGGGTGGGCAGGCAGTTGTAGGTGTAGCAGAAGTTCCAGATATCGTAGGCGATGATGTAGACCCAGGTCATATCGGGCCACAGCATGTCGGTCTGATCCTCGGAGGCGTAGACGCTCCACCAACCGGTCATGCAGAAGATGTTGATGAGACCGGCGATGCCGTTGAACACGTTGTTCCAGCCGGCCAGCTGCGTAGCACCTTCGGAGGTGACCCAGGTGGACTCGCCCAGGACAAAGAAGTGATAGGCGCTCTCAAAGTCGGATACGACGGCGATCATGATGTTGATGGCGACGATCACAAACGGCCATGCGCGGAACCAATGCGCCTTGCCGATCTTTCCCCACTGGTACTTAATGGCAATGAAGCCCCAGCAACCGGCGAGCGCCGCGTATACCTTGGCGTAGTGGAACCAGCTGTTCTGGTACACATGGGTGGGGTTGGTGAGCGCCCACTCGGCGCCTTGCGAAACGCCCACGGCGATGGCGACGCAGTAGATGGTCATGGCCAGCGGAGCCACGCCAAAGATGATTGCCGCGCCCAGCTTGGTGCGGCGGCCGACTTCGTTGAGCACGATCAGGCCAATAAAGACCATGGCCCAGCCGGCCCAGTGGATAAGGGTATCGCTACCCCAAACATCGAACAGCATGCTGCTCTCCTTTCACACGCCCGCGGCCCCTCTTCTGATCGCGGGCAGTTTGGCCAAATGTCGTCAGTTCTGGGGCTTGCGCTCCGGATACTTGGCGGTATAGCCCTCGATGTGGAGTGTCGAGGCGATGATTTCCTTGACCGTTTCGTCGGGCACATCGGGGTGCGTGCGGATATACATCAAAAGGCCCATGATGAGGGTGTAGAACGTCTCGTAGACATGGTCGATGCGTAGCTCATGATGGGCGACAAAATCCACTACGGTGGTGTCGCAGATATACTGCGCCACGCGCTGGACCACGTTGTGCAAAAAGCCGCCGTAGAGCGCGCCGCTGCTCGAGGTAAGCGTGCTCGGCAGCTCGTGGCCGCTGGCGACCAGGCGCTTAAAGAGCGGGGCGACGGTGTCGAGCGCGCCCTCGATATCACCGACGGTGCGGTTGGCATTCCACTGCTCGAGCTCGGAGATAAAACCGTCGATTGCCTCGTCCATGACGGCGGTGACGGCGGCGTCCATGTCGGCGAAGTAGTGGTAGAACAGCGAGCGCGTGCAGCCGGCTCGCTTGGTCACGGCCGATACCGATAGGTGGGACACGCCCAGCTCGGAGCTTACGGTGCGCACGGCATCGAGGATCTCGCGACGGCGTTCGTCGCCCGTCAGGCGCTTTGCCGCGCTATCGGATGCGGGGACGGCATCGACCACAGAGGTACCTGCTGTGTTATTGCCCATGTTTTGCCGCCTTTCATCCTCTTTTGCCTGACCGTTCGCCTAACAGTCTTGAATATTGTTGACGGTTCGTCAATACTATTTTTGACACAATGTCAACAATGGCGGGTGAACGGCATGGGGGCATGTCCGGCCTGCAAAAAAAGAGGGGCGCTGCGGTCCCGCCGGGCTGCGGCAAGAGAAGGGACAACCATGATTCTCAACGGACCGGGGATTAGTTACACCGAGCCCGACATCGGTTCGGAGTTCGTGCCGCCGCTGCCGGAGCATCCGCGCGAGGCCATCGTCAAGCTGTGCGAGCACTGCACCAACCGTCTGCTGCATCGCGACGAGCTGCTGGGCTACGAGTACTGGTCGTTTGCCGAGGCCGCAACCGACGAGCAGGCCGAAGTGCTCTGCAAGATGAAGATACGCCGTCCCTATACGCTGCCCGAGATGGTCAAGCTCACCGGCATGCCCGAGGCCGATATCGAAAAAATGCTCGACGACATGAGCTACACGGGTCTACTCGAGTACAACTGGGAAAACCCCGAGCGCGCCAAGCAGTGGGTGCTGCCCATGCTGGTGCCGGGTTCCGCCGAGTTCCTCAACATGCGCATGAGCCAGCTCGAGGAGCACCCGGTCTATGCCAAGTTCTTTGAGCAGGCGTCCAAGGGACCGCTGTCCAAGGCCACGCCGATGGTGCCGCCCGGCGGTGCCGGCATCGGCATGCATGTCATTCCGGTCGAGAAGGCCATCGATGCCGCGAGCACCTCGGTGCCGATCGAGCATATCGAGCATTGGCTCGACAAATACGAAGGTAAGTATGCCGCTAGCACCTGCAGCTGCCGCGCGAGCCGTCGCGTGATGGGTGAGGGCTGCGCCGACGACCCCGCCGACTGGTGCATTGCCGTGGGCGATATGGCCGACT
>CABUTL010000170.1 GCA_902494375.1 uncultured Collinsella sp. | reverse complement strand
GTCACCGACGCCCGCCCCGCCGCCTCCGATGCCGCCGGCAGACGCTGCCGCTTCGCCGCATCGAGCTCCGGTCATCTGCGCCATTTCGGGTTCGGGCGGTTGCGGCAAGTCGACGATCGTTGCCACCATGGCACACACATCGTCGCTGTTGGGCTTGCGTGCCGCCGTGCTCGACCTGGACCTGATGTTTGGAAACCTTTACGACTTGTTAGGCGTCGATGCTCCGCACGATATGGCGGCACTTATCGAGCCGTCGGCGGCGGGCACGCTCACCGAGCCGGATATCGTGGCCGCATCGATGCGCGTCGCCCCGGGCGTTACGCTCTGGGGTCCCGTCGCGGCGCCCGAGCAAGCTGAGCTCATGGCACGTCCGGTGGAGCTGCTGCTCGATGTCCTGCGTCGCGAATCCGACGTGGTCTTTATCGATACCTCGGTCTTTTGGGGCGATGCCGTGGCGGCTGCGGTGGCGGCGAGCGACCGTTGCCTGGTCGTTGGCGATGCGGCGGTGTCGTCCGCGACATCGGCGTCGCGCGTCATTGAACTGGCAAGTCGAGTAGGTGTGCCGCGCACGCGCATGAGCGCCGTGTTCAACCGGTTCGGTGCGCGCGGGGCAGACGAGGACGTCGCCATGCGCTTTGAGATTGCCTGTGCGTTGAGCTCCAAGATTCGTATCGCCGATGGCGGGCAGGATCTCGCCGCGCTCATGGCGTTTGGGCGCGCCGACGAGGCAGTGGGTCAGACGAGCGCTTTTGCGACCAGCGTGCGCGAGGCCACGCGCGAGATGCTCGTGGAACTGGGGTGCGCCGTCGGCCCTTGGAGCGATATAGTCGCCGACCGTGCAACGCGTACCGAACGCCCGCGTATCCGCCTTCCCTGGTCGCGCGAGGGTGATCAGCGATGAGCCTGCAAACGAGGATTAAGGCTGCCGGCGCTGCAGCGGCGGCAGCGCCTGTAGATGCGGGGCGTCGCCGCGCGGTGAAACGACGCACCAAGCGCGCCGTGATGGACCGCATGGGTTACGACGAAGTGGCGCGTATCAGCGCCTATATCGACCCGGCACTTGCCCGCTCGGAATTGCGTCCCGCGGTGGAGGCGGCGCTCAATGTTGAGGAGCCGACCGATCTCGCGACGCCCGAGCGCGAGACCATCATCGACGAGATTTTGGATGACGTGGTGGGCCTGGGGCCGTTGCAGCCGCTCATCGAGGACGACACCGTTACCGAGATCATGATCAACGGCTGCCGCTCGGCTTTCTTTGAACGCGGCGGCGTCTTGCACCCCATCGAGCATGCGTTTGAGGATGATGAGCAGATCCGTGTGCTTATCGACCGCATCATCTCGCCACTTGGCCGCCGTATCGACGAGCGCAGCCCCATCGTCAACGCCCGCCTCAAAACGGGCTATCGCGTCAACGCGGTGATTCCGCCTGTGGCGATTGACGGACCGATTCTCACCATCCGAAAGTTCTCGGACCGCATCTGCTCGCTGGACGAGCTTGTGGGGCTGGGGTCGCTGCCGCTTTGGTATGCGCAGCTGCTGTCGTGCGCGGTGTCGCTGCGACAGGACCTGGCGGTTGCGGGAGGCACGGGATCTGGCAAGACCACCCTGCTCAACGCGTTGTCATGCGAGATTTCCACTGGCGAGCGCATCGTGACGATCGAGGACTCTGCCGAGCTCAAGTTTGCGCATCATCCGCACGTGGTGCGCCTAGAGGCGCGCGAGGCTTCAATTGAGGGTGAGGGTGCGGTGACGATTCGCGACCTAGTAACTAATGCCCTGCGCATGCGCCCCGACCGCATCGTGGTGGGCGAGGTGCGCGGTGCCGAGTGCTGCGACATGTTGCAGGCCATGAACACGGGCCACGACGGGTCGCTCACCACACTTCATGCGGGCTCAGAACAGGAGACCGTGGTGCGTCTGACGTTGCTTGCACGTTATGGCATCGATCTGCCGAGCGAGCTCATCGAGGAGCAGATTGCCATGGCGCTCGACGGCATCGTGATGTCCGAGCGCCACGCCGATGGAAGGCGTTTTGTCTCCTCGTATTCGGGGGTGCGTCGCGCCGCGTCGGGCGGCGTAGAGCTCGAGCGCTATGTGACTTTCGATGCCGCCGAGCGCACCTGGACGCTTGACCGCGAGCCGCCGTTTATCGCAGAAGGCCTGCGGTCGGGGACGCTCACACAAGAGGAGGTGGACGAATGGAGGTCGCTGTGCCCCTCGTCGTAGGGGGTTTGGCAGGGTTTTCTGTTGCGACGGCGTGCGGGGCGGAACCTCGTGTGCCGCAGGTGCCGCCGGCGGAGCTGGCGCGTCAGGCGCTCGAGACGGTGGCAGAGAAGCTGCCGCGTAAGCTGGTGGAAAACGATCTGCTGAAAAAGATTGCCCGTTCGTGGGCATCGCTGGCTCCGGCGCATCGCCTTGGCCTCGTGATTGAAGATGCTTCGGGGCGTTTGGCGTTTCTGCTGCTATCGAGCGGTGTCTGCTGCGTTTTACTAACGATGGTGTCGTTATCGCCCCTCGGATTTGCCTTGGGACTTGTTGCTCCGATTGCCGTTGGCGCCGCTCGGGATGGCTTTGAGAGCCGGCGCGAGCAACACGATGCAGAAGAGGCCATGCCCGAGGCGTTTACCGCACTTTCCATGTCGCTTGCCTCGGGACATTCGCTGGCCCAGGGCATGCGCTTTGTGGGCGCTCATGCGCAAGAGCCGGTACATACCGAGTTTTTGCGGGTAGCGGCGGCGATCGATTGCGGCATCTCGGCGACCGACGCGCTCGATGACTTGCTCGTGCGCATCGACGCCCCCGGTCTTTCGCTTGTGACCTTGGCGCTTAAGGTGTCACAGCGCACTGGCGCTCCGCTTGCCGACTTACTGTCCGAGGCGTCGAGCATGGTGGGGGAGCGCATTGAGCTCAAGCGCCGCCTGGATGTTAAGACGTCACAGGCGCGTATGTCGGCACACATGGTCGCGGCGATGCCGGCGGGCATGTGCGCGGTGTTGGCGCTGCTTTCGGCAGATTTTCGTCGCGGTCTTGCGACGCCTGCCGGTGCGGGCGCTGTGGTACTGGGTCTAGCCCTCAACGTCGTTGCCCTGGTGGTTATCCGGCGCATTATGCGGGTGGAGCTATGAGCGCCCTGGTTGCAGTTGTGGCTTGCCTGTGTGCCCTGAGTGTATTTGTCGCGACGGGTTTGGATCGGGCGGATGCGCGCAAGATCGCAGGGGCCTGCAAGCGCGAGGCGGTGCTGGTCGCTGCCGCGGGTCGCTCGGTGGTCGATGCCCTGACCGCGCGAGTGAAGGGCGCGGTTGGAGCGGGCGGCCCGGCGCGAGTTTCGCTCGGCGAAGTGTCCGAGATGATCGATGTTGTGCGCTTGGGTCTTTCGGCCGGTCTTTCGTTTGATGCGGCGCTTGAGATTTTCTGCGCCAACCGTCGGTCAGTGCTGGCTCTTCGCCTTGAGCGGGCCTGCATGGCGTGGCAAGTGGGCGTGGGTACGCGTGAGGACGAGTTGTTGGCCGCCGCGCGCGACCTGGACGTGCGAGCGCTCGAGACCTTTGCCATCACGGTGGGGCAGGCGCTCGCCCTGGGTGCCCCACTTGCCGAGACGCTGGCCGCTCAAAGTCGCGAGATCCGTGCGGCTCATCGCGCCGCGGTCGAGCGCGAGATCGAGCGTGCGCCCGTCAAGCTGCTGATTCCCACCGGCACGCTCATCTTGCCGGCGTTGCTTCTGTCCATATTGGGCCCGCTGCTGGGAGCAGGCGGGATGATGTAGGGAGGAATACATGAACACGATGACTGACGTTGCCGGCAAGGTCCAGGGCTGGGCTTTTTGCCGGGCGATTCGCGCTCGCCAGCATGCCAAGGAGCTGTTGCAGGAGGAGAGCGCGCAGGGTACCACCGAGTACGC
>CABUTL010000169.1 GCA_902494375.1 uncultured Collinsella sp. | reverse complement strand
GGTGACGTGAAAGAGGAGGGAAGCGTACTTTGGTACGCGACCGACGATTGAACGTCAGATTGCCGCTTAGGGGCGTTTGCAGCGTCAAGCCGTTACGCGGTTTGGCAAAACCGCGTAACCTACATCACCATAACGTAGCGCGATCCCACGTAGTACTGCTTACCCATCAGGACCGGCTCGCCATTGGGGCCGATAAAGCCGGCACGCAGGTTGAGCAGTGGATCGTGCGGAGCGATGCCCAGCTCGGCCGCCTGCTCGGTATTGGCACGAACGGCCTCGACCGTGCGGTAGCCAACCGAGACAATCGGCGTTCCGCCAACACGCTCGACCTCGGAAAAAATCGACTTGTCCTCAAGATCGGCCGTCAACAGCTCACGGTAGGCGTCAAACGGCACAAAGATGTTCTCCTCAAAGATGGGCTCGCCGTCGGCTGTACGCACGCGCTTAATATGCAGCAGCAGCGCGTCCTTTTGCAGGCCAAAGAACTCCATCTCGTTTTGACGTGCCGGCACAATCTGGCGATCGACCACATGCGCGCCCGCCTTCATGCCATTATCGGCACACAGCGCGGTAAACGTCTGCAGCGTCGAAGCGTGGAACTGGCGGTTGATGTGCGGCGTGGAGACAAAGGTGCCACGGCCCTGCTGCTTAACCAGGTAGCCATCGGAGCACAGCTCCTCGACGGCGCGGCGCACCGTAATGCGGCTCACGTCGTACTGCTCGGCTAGCTCAAGCTCGGACGGAATACGCTCCTTGGGTGCATAAACACCTTTCTCGATCGCGTCCTTGATTTCGTCATAAATCTGCTGGTAAAGCGGTGCATTTTTGGGCGTAGGCATATCTAATCACTCTTATCGAAATATTGAAATAACTAATACGTATATAACGTCTAGTTTCATGTTACCTCATATTGATAAAACGATACACCCTCCCTACCAAAAAGCGACAGCTTCATTTTGGCAGGTTTTATCTGGGCAAACGAAAGTCCCTCGAAAGCAACGGGGCTTTCGTGGGGCTCATACGGAAGGGTTGCGCCGGGCCGGTAAAATGCCAAAACCCTACTTGCCGTCGTCCTGCTGCAGGCTGTCCTGCTCGCTGAGGCGCGCCTGCCTGCTGGCCATGCGTGCGGGCTTGTCGGGATCGGGAACGGCCGTGGGCATGGGCTCGTCGACATGACCTCCCCACCAGCCGCCCACAAAGTTGAGCGTGTGGAACACGTTGATCACGGCGCCGGGATCAATGTCGCACACCAGCTTGATAATGTCCTGGCTCTCGTAGGTCGATACAACGGCGTGCAGCAGGTACATCTTCTCGCGGCTGTATCCGCCAATGACCTCGGCGCAGCTAATGCCATGCTGAAAATGGTCAACATAGGCGGTCATGACCTCGTCTGCCTTGCGCGTCGTGATCTGCAGCGTCACGCGGTCGTAGCGACGATAGAAACTGTCGATGGTCTTGGTCGAAATAAACTGGAACACGATGGAATACGCCGCCTTGTCCCAGCCAAACATAAAACCAAAGATCGCCAGGATAAAGCAGTTGAAACCAAAGATGACGCCCCAGATGGTCTTGCCCGTGTGGTTGGAGACCCACAGCGCGATAAAGTCGGTGCCGCCGGTGGATGCGCCGGACTTAAGCGCGATGGCAGCGCCCAGACCCGAGACTACGCCGCCAAAAATGATGAGCATGATCTTGTCGCCTAAAAACGGCGCGAAGTGAAAGACGTTGAGGAACAGCGACGAGAGCACGACCTGCATCATCGAGAAGATGACGAAGCGCTTGCTAATGCCACTCCAACATAGGAGCGCCACGGGGATGTTGAGCGCGAGCATACCGAGCGAGATGTCGATGTGAACGCCGCCGAGCGAGGTAACGCGATCGAGCAGGACCGCAACGCCGGTGAGGCCGCTCGGAAGCAGGTCGGCGGGCTGAATGAATGCCTGGATCAGAAATGTCTGGAGAACGGCGGAAATTGCGACCGCCACTGCAGTAATAGCGCGGCGGACGATGGTGAGACGGCCGAGCACGAGCACTCGGTCCGTGAGCTGATCGATGGCGTTCGCCACGTAGGCTCCTTTCGAAGGCAGATCTAGTTGTGGGGCATGTCGGCGATTGTAGCACGGAGCGTGCGAGGGCGCTTCAATTCACCCTCCCTCGACAACCAAAGGGGGACCAGCAACCCCCACGACCAAAGGCCCAAATTACAAGTGAGTAGACTTTTTACGATCTGCCGAGCACACCCAAAACCGCCACCCCTGTGACCTGCGGTTTTACAAAGGAAGATATGCATTGTGCTCGGCCAGCGCCAAAAAGTCTACTCACTTAGCCCGAATCGAAGCCAAACGAACCAAAATCGAAACCAAATTGAGCCAATCCACCGCAAAAAACGTTTGTACCCGTGCTTCTCGCGGCGGATTGACACTACAAAGCGGCCAAAATGTCGGTCAGATTATCGATAACGGCATCGGCTCGCGATTGATCGAGGTTGACGCCCTCGTGCGGACGCAGCGCCAGGACTCGGGCGCCGGAGCGCTTGCCAGCCTCGATCCCCAAAGGCGAATCCTCGATAACCAGGCACTCGGCAGACTCCACCCCCAGCGCCTCCATGGCACGCAGGTAGATCTCGGGGTCGGGCTTAAACGCACTGCACTCGTGACCGCTGATGGTGTAGTCCAGCACATCGGCGATACCGGCAATCTCTACCAGCTCGTCAATGAGCTCGCGATAGGACGAGCTCGCGATGGCGCACTTCACGCCGCGCTCGTGCAGCTCACGCATCACCGGCTCCGTCTGCTCGTTGAGCAGCTCGGCATACGGAACGGGATGGTCCGGGCTATAGACCTGCTTGTACTCAACGCGCAGGCGCTCGCGCAGCTCAACATCGTCGGGCACCAGCGCCTCCCAAATGGCAGGCTCGTTAGACCCCGAAAGATCGGGGATCTCGTCAAAGTGGAACCCCTTCTCTTCCATAAACGCCACGCGGCGACGGTTGTAGAACCACTCGGTATCGACCAGCACGCCGTCCATGTCAAACAGCACTGCCTTGATCATACGCATCTCCTCCTACCTGCCAAAAAGGGACAGGTTTATTTTGGTAGGTTTTATCTGAGGTTTTGTGGCGCGAGGGATACGCCCTCCCCAGAGCAAAAAAAGGGGACGGGGCGCAAACCCCATCCCCTTTCAATCAACCCGTAAGGTTTACTTACTTGTGATTAGTAGGAAAGCTTCCACATGTAGCGACGCATGGTCAGCGGGTGCTGGCGGGCCTCGGCGATCTGGTTGCCGTACTCACGCATAACGGCGAGGTGCAGCAGCGGGTTGAAGTAGGTGACAACGCTCGCGGGCACGGCGTCAGCCAGGCCGTAGTCCTTGGAGTCGATCAGAGCGACCTTGGCGCCCATGCGCTTAAGGAAGGTGAGGGCGCGGGCGTCCATCGGACGGGTAGCGCCATCGGACATGAAGAAGACGTAGGGCTTACCCTCGGTGGAAACCTCGAACGGGCCGTGGAAGTACTCGCCGGTGTTGTAGGCGGCGGCGTCGATCCACTGCATCTCGGTGAACAGGAAGGCGGCGTGAGAATAAGCCATCTTCTCGGAGGCACCGGAAGCCATGAAGTAGATCATCTTGTCATCCTTGAAGTCCTCGGCGAACTTCTTGGCGAGCTTCTTGCAGGACTGAGCGGCGTTCTCGCAGAGCTCGAAGACGTTGGTGAGGCCGGTGATCATGTCCTCGTAGTGGTCATAGCCCTCGGTCTGCTGAAGGATCTCGACAGCAAGAGCGATGGCGTAGCCGGGCTTCTCGCACTTGGCAGCGAAGTTGGCGTGGAAGCCGTGAACGATGACGTAGTCAGCGTCGACGGTCAGAGCGGAGCCAGCCTTGTTGGTGAGGGAGACGACCGGGCAG
>CABUTL010000168.1 GCA_902494375.1 uncultured Collinsella sp. | reverse complement strand
CTCCGCGCTTTGCTGTTTGGTATTGCGAATCTTGCGCCTACGCTACAAAGAAGTAGACGAGGAAGGCGAGGGCTGCGATCCACATGAGCGGCTTGATCTTGGAGGCCTCGCCCTTAAAGAGCGCGACGATCACGTAGGCGATAAAGCCCAGGCCAATGCCGGCAGAGATGGAGTAGGTGAAGGGCACGCCGGCGACAATCATGAACGCCGGGAAACCCTGAGACACGTCGGACCAGTCGATCTCGGAGGCCTCGCTCATCATGAGGTAGCCGACGTAGACCAGAGCACCGCAGGTGGCGGCGCTGGAAACGATGGTGACGATGGGGGAGAAGAACGCGGCGAGAATGAACAGCACGCCGGTGGTGACGGAGGTGAGACCCGTGCGGCCACCGTCGGCGGCGCCGGAAGTGGACTCGACGAAGGTGGTGATGGAGGAGACACCCATGAAACCGCCCACAGCGGCGGCGGCGGAGTCGACGATTAGGATCTCCTTGATATTCTCGACGTTGCCGTCGTCGGTGAGGAACTCGCCCTGCTTGGCCACGGCCATCGCGGTGCCCATGGTGTCGAAGAAGTCACTCATGAGCAGCGAGAACGAGATGACGAGGAGCGCGGGGTCGGTAAGGACCTTGACGATGGCGGGCACGCCGCCGGCGTCGGCGATGGGGCCACCGATGCTCGAGAAGTCGAGCGGGGCGATGATACCGGTCGGAGCCTGGGTCACACCTAGGGGGATACCGGCGATGACGGCGACGACGATGCCGATGAGCAGCGAGCCGGGGACGTTGCGGCAGGCGAGGGCGACCGTCACGACGATGGAGATGATGCCGACGATAAAGGTGGGGGAGGTGATGTCGCCCAGACCGACGAGCGTACCGGCGCCAGCGGTGATAATGCCGGCATCGCACAGGCCAATCATGGCGATGAACAGGCCCAGACCCACCGAGATGGCGTGACGCAGGACAACCGGGATGGCGTCCATGATGGCCTCGCGCAGGCCACAAAGCACGAGCAGCAAGATGACGACGCCCTCAAGGAAGATGACGCTCATGGCCACGTGCCAGTCGCCGCCGCACATGGTGGTGGCGATGCCCGCGATCATGGCGTTGATGCCCAGACCCGACGCGCAGGCGAGCGGGCGGTTGGCGAAGATGCCCATGCAGATGGTCATGATGCCGGCGCCCAGGCAGGTGGCGCAGGCGAGCGCTCCCGCATCGATGCCAGCGCCCGAGAGCACCGCGGGGTTGACGGCGATAATGTAGGCCATCGCCAGGAATGTTGTCAGTCCAGCGCGGAGTTCGGTCCCGATTGTGGACTTGCGCTCGCTGACGTGAAATAGTTCGTCCATGCATACCCTTTCCTTGTTCGGCCCCGAGTTTAGGCCGATTGACACGAACTCACCCACTATAGCCCCTTTACGACGCTGTTGTTCCTCGCATGTTGATGTTCGGCGCTTTGTAGCAGACGGACGGTATTTTTCGCATGAAAATGTGTGGGTACCGTATACTTAAGCGGTTACAACGACCCCTATGGAGGAACGTATGATTAAAGAGCTTTGCCACGACGAGGCTATCCTGTCCCAGCGTTGCGAGGTTGCGACCGTCGAGGACGAGTCGGTCGCACAGGACCTGATCGATACCATCAAGTCGCTCGATGATGCCGGCTGCCTTGCCGCTAACCAGATTGGCGTTACCAAGAAGGTTTGCGTCTACCTGGACGATGCCGGCGAGCCCCACGTGCTCTACAACCCCCCGTCTGGTGTTTGGCCTGGGCGCCAGCAAGATGGAGGAGAGCTGCCTGACGCACGAGGAGGTCACCAAGTCCACGCGCTATATCAAGTGCAAGGTTGCCTTTGACCAGATTGTCGACGGCAAGATGAAGGAGTGCCGCCGCGACTACGCGGGCTTTGAGGCACAGATGATCCAGCATATGATCGATCACTGTCTAGGAAAGTTGGTCTAAGGGGACCAAAGCACCGCACCTTGCCGCTCAATCGTCGCTCGCGTACCTTAAGTACGCTTCGCTCCTCTTTCTTGGCAATCTGCGGCACTTTGACCCCTTAGACGACCTGCGGGGTTAACTTGGTTGAGTTTATCCTGCTTGAATAGTCCGGGCGTGACATTGTTGTCATGTCCGGGCTTTTGTGTTTAGCGCCTTTTTGTTTGGAGACAATGAAATTAGCAAGAACGTAAAGCTAGGAGGCGCTATGTGTACGAGTATTCGATTTACCGATAATTCTGGCCACATGTATCTGGGCCGCAATCTCGACTGGAGCTTTGACTACGGCCAACAGGTTCGCGTGATGCCGCGCGGGTTTCACATTCCGTATTCGTTTATCGACGACGCGACGGCGGCGCACGCGGTGATTGGTATGTGCATCGATTACAGGAACTACCCTATGTTCTTCGATTGCGGCAACGATGCGGGCCTCGCCGTGGCGGGTCTCAATTTCCCGGGTTATGCCGAGTATGCCGAGGACCCTGTCGACGGCAAGACCAATATCGCGGCCTATGAGTTCCCCCTGTGGGTGGCAGCGACGTTCTCGACGGTCGATGAGGTCGAGGCCGCGCTGCGCGACACGGTGATTGTCGCCAAATCTGCCGGAGAGGGGCTGGGCGTGTCGCTGCTCCATTGGATTATCGGCGACAGCCAGCGCAGCATCGTGGTCGAGATGATGGCTGACGGCCTGCATGTATACGACGATCCGGTCGACACCCTTGCCAACCAGCCGACCTTTCCGTGGCACATGGAAAACCTGCGCACCTATATCACCGCCACAAGCGATTTTCCGCAGACGGCGACATGGCGTGGCGCCGAGCTCAAGCCCTATGGAGCCGGTGCCGGCATGCGCGGCATTCCGGGCGATTGCTATTCGCCGAGCCGTTTTGTAAAGGCGGCGTACCTCAATGCCAATTACCCGCAAAAGGAGAGCGAGACCGAAAACGTCGTTCGCATGTTCCGCTCGCTCGAGGGCGTGGTGATGATCGAGGGAGCGTCCAGGATGGGCGATGGCAAGTTCGAGAAGACTATCTACACCGGATGCTTTAGCGCGCGCACGGGCAATTATTACTACGCGATGTATGGGGATCCGTCGATTCGCTACGTGAGCCTGATGGATGCCGAGGGCGCGAGCCCCGATAGGCTCGTGGTTCCCGAGCCGCGCCGTTCGTAGCCGATAGCTTTACCGCAATGCAAAACGGCCCTGCATCTCCCGTGAGGTGCAGGGCCGCTTTCGTTGATTTGTGACGTCGCTAGAATTTGGCGTCGTTGAGTTGTTCACTTTCGAGGCCGTCGAGCTGTTGCTGTTCGGGCGTATCGGCGACGCTCTCGAGCAGCTCGGTGGGATCGACGTTCATGTCCCTACCGGCCTCGTTGCCGTTGACCAAGTCGTCCGAGAAGATGTCGACTTCCATTTCCTCGGCCTCTTCAATCTGAACCTCGAGCGGCACCTGGGTGCGCACGAGCTTAACGGCCGGGCGCATGCGGGCAAACAGCGGCACGTACTCGATGATGATGGCAGAGTTCTCGAGACCGTACCAGCGCGCCGGGCTTCCGCAAGCGCGGCGGACGGCGTACTTGATGGCCATCACGCGGTGGTCATTGCGGTTGATGTCCGTTTCGGGGGCAAGCATCTTGCGCAGCATGCAAAAACGGAAGTCGCCCACGTTGCCGCGCGTCTCGTAGATGGAGTAGGTGTGGTGCTGCGGCGGCAACTCACCCGAGGCCATCAGGTCGCCAACGATCTGGCGCAGGTAGGCGTTGATGCGCTGATTGACCTTAAAGCCCAGGTCCAAGCGCACGCGGAACAGGAAGTCTGTGCCAAAGGTCTCAACGGAATACTCGTGCGTATAGGGCTCGTCGGTAACGTGTACGTTGATGAACCAATATGCCTTGGCGCGCTTGGG
>CABUTL010000167.1 GCA_902494375.1 uncultured Collinsella sp. | reverse complement strand
TGCCGGCGTAGGAGCCGGAGCGTTGCCGCCCTGGTTGTTGTTATTGCTGGTCTGGCCACCGTTGTTGGTGTTCTCAGTCGTACCGGCAGTCTCGTTGCTCACCGTGGCCTTCTCGGCGGTGCTGGCGTTGATGCCAGCCTGCAGCGCGGCGTTGGCCTCGGCCTCGGCGGCAAGCTCGGCTTGCAGCTGCGAATCCAGGGAGTTTACGACGTTCTGGGCTTCAGCCTGCTGGGCGTTAAGCTCGTCGACCTTCTTTTGCGTGGCGGCGACGTTCTTCTCCTGCTCGGCCTGCTTATCGGTGAGCTGCTGCTTAAGTTCCTTGACCTCTTGAATGGTCTGAGCTTGCTTATCGGAAACTTTGCCGTAGTAGAACAGACGGTTGAGCATATCGCTCAGGTCATCGACACCCGTCAGAACCTGAAGTAGGCTCAGGCCGCCGGTTTTGTACTCGCCGGCGACATAGGTCGAGAGCTTGGCCTGGCCATCGGCGATCTCCTGCTGCTTTTGCGTGATCTCGCCAGCAGTCTGATCGAGCGCCTGCGTCTGCGTGGCGAGCTCATCGTAAATCTGCTGGGTTTGGGTACCTATCTGCTCGAGCTTCGTACGAGCAGCGGCAAGGTCGGATGCGGTATCGGCGTAGGCAGGAGCCGCGAGGCCCAAGCCCAAAACACAAGCGAGGGTTGCCGTAGCAGCGCAGCGTGCCATGTTTTTGTGCGTGTTTGCTGTGCGCATGTAGCTTCCTTTCCAGTAACTAAGGGTAACGGCTAGTCCACCGTCACCAGGCTAAAGAGCTCCACATCGTCATCAGACGGCGTGAGCTTCTCGCGCGGGTTGAGAAACGCAAGCTCAAGGATACAACCGTAACCGACAAGCTTTGCGCCCATATCTCGCACCAGTTTACCTGTTGCCTCGACGGTTCCGCCCGTCGCGACCAAGTCGTCCAGAATCAACACGGTATCTTTAGAGCTGATAGCGTCGGCATGGATCTCAATTGAATCGGTGCCGTACTCGAGCTCGTAGCTCTGGCTTACGGTCTCGCGCGGCAGCTTGCCCGGTTTACGTGCGGGAACAAAGCCGGCGCCAAGGGCTACAGCCACCGGTACGCCAACCATAAAGCCGCGAGCCTCGGGACCCACGACCTTGGTGATTCCCATGCCGGCAAAGTGCTCGGCGAGGGCATCGGTCATGGCTTTGAGCGCCTCGGGATTGCCAAAGAGCGGCGTGATGTCTTTAAAGATGACTCCGGGCTCGGGATAGTCGGGGATGTCGACGATTTGAGATTCGAAGTCGTACATTACATGACCTTTCAATGGGTTGCCGAAATTTCAGCAGCGGTTATTTGCCCGCGGTGGCGGTGCCGGATTGCGAAGGGGCGACGACCTTGAGCGGCTTTACGAGAGAATCCTCGTGCGAAGCCGGCGCGGCTGTCTCTTCGTTTTTGGCCTTGGTGGACTCGGAGCGACTGATTTCCTCATCGAGTGCATCGATGTCGGCGTCTTCGACTACGGCGTTGAGCGACTCAAAAACGCGGTTCTTGAGCAGCGCGGTGTGCACGCCCCCCGTCAGGTCGTGAAGCTTCTTAAACGCACGCTCGAGCTTGGCGTCGCGCTCGTCATCGGAGGTATCCATGCCGAGCATGCTCACAAGCACCTGCTCAAACATCGAGGACTCGCGGTTGGCGGAAGACACGTACTGACGCAGGTTGCGCGGCTCGATATGGAAGCGCGACAGCTCGGAGCAGTAGCGGATGATCGGAAAATCGCGACCATCGACAAGCTCGCGATTCTGCGGACTCTTGATGATGCGAATGAGGTCGTTCTCGGCGAGCGAGCGGATAAACGAAATTTCGACGCCCAACATATCGGGAATGGTCTCGATGGGATGCAGCTTTTGCTTAGTCTCCTTGGGCTCCGTCTTGAGCGGAACATCGGATAGCAAGCCCACCTCGTAGGCGAGCGTTGACAGGTCCGTGGCGTTTTCCAAGCGCTGCTTAATCACGTTGAGCGGCATGTAGCGGGTCTTCTGCAAGTGCAGAATGACCTCCAGACGATCAACGTCCTCCTTAGAGTACTGACGGTATCCCTTAGGCGTACGATGAGGGGTAATGAGCCCCTCATCCTCTAGAAATCTAATTTTTGAGTTCGAAAGATCGGGGTATGCGCCTCGAAGTAGGTTGACGACTTGGCCGATACTCAGATAGTTGCGTTCGGCCATGCCCTACTCACCGGTTTCGATGCGCTCCGGCGTGCTCTCGTGGTAGATGAGCGTAAACGTACCGATCTGAACGGAAGAACCGTCGTGCAGCGGGGCTGCATTGACAATGGCACCGTCGACCCAGGTACCATTGAGCGAGCCCAGGTCCTCGATGCGAGCGCCGAGGCCCTCGCGAATAATGCGCGCGTGGCTGCGCGAAACGGTCATGTCATTAAGGAAGATGCCGTTCGCGGGATCGCGGCCGATGGTGGTCACGTCGTCCTCGAGCTCAAAGGCGGCACCAGTCTGCGGACCCTTGACGATGGACAGGACGGGGGCGGTGATGCGCACGTTGGCCATGAGGTCGGGAACGGTGACGTCGCTTGAAGGCACGCGGAATACGCAGGTAGCGTCAGCAGTCTTATCATTCTGAGGCATATTGTTAACCATGTTGTCCATGACAACCCCTAACTTATCGCGGACGTGCCGCAAATAATGAACCGTACGTAATCATACCCCAACGAATCAGTCTTCGATTTCAGGGTTCAGAAAGTCGATGTCCTCGTCCTCGGGATGCGTGAGAGCCTGTTTAATGGCCGCTCCGCCCTTAATGGAGTAGATGACAGCCGTGAGCATGGAGAAGATCACGCCGCCGTACACAAAGAAGATGCCGAGGGGCACCGAGCTTCCGTTGAGGCCCGGGAAGGCCGTAAGGGTTGAAGGTAAAAGATGCAGGCCGTCAATAACGGGGAAACCGAGCAGCATGAGCGAGAATCCGGTCATGAGCAGCGCTGTGGCAATCTTTCCGGGGAAGACGACATCGATGGGGCGACGATGATAATGACGCACGATAAGCGTTCCGATGCCCAGATAGATGTCGCGGCCGATAATGAGCACGCAGACCCAGATGGGCAGCTCTCCGCGGACCACCAGGCCAAGTACGCCGGTGAACAGCAGCGCACGGTCGCAAATGGGATCCATGACCTTGCCGAGCCATGAGACCGTCTTAGTCATGCGGGCGATCTGACCGTCCATCCAGTCGGTGGAGGCGGCAACGGCGTAGATAACGATGGCGATGACGCGGTCGTTGTCCGTCACAAACAGGTACAGAAATACCAGGGTGAGGATCAGGCGCGTAAAGGTGATGAAATTGGAGATCGTAAAGATCTTATTCGACGGGTAATCGGAAGTGCCGATAAGCTCCTTTTTGATCTTCTTTTTGATGCCCACAGGACTCCCCCGCTGGTTAACGACAAAACTTTCGATACTATACCCGTTCCGGCGATGTCTATCCAGCGTAAGCATAGAGAGTCCAGACATGTGGAAGGTGCTTTTAGGCGACGGGGATCTCGCATTCGTGTACATCCGCCTCCAAACATGTCGAAAAATGTCGATTTTGGTGGCTGATGTACACGTTTTGATTCGGTAATCACATCGAGCGGGAATGTTGTTGCTTTAAGCAAAATAATCATGGTGCTTAAAACAAAAAAGGTCAGGCACTAGGTGCCTGACCTGCAAACTTCTGGTCGGGACGACTGGATTCGAACCAGCGACCCCTTGACCCCCAGCGGGCCCAGAATACCCCTGACCTGTGGTTATTTTGTTATAACACGCGCAAATAGCGCAAGTAGAGCGTTTCCGCATTTGTAAATTTTACCAGCTCAGCGTGGTCTGTCCAGATAGCATATTATCGGCTTCGAGGAGCGCGGTGAGCCTTGATTGGCAACTTCATCCGAACACTTCCCACATTCATCCGTACATGTGCGGATGAATGTGGGAATCCGATACCCTGAGGGCCGGACCGGCCGGCCCCGGGAGATCGGAGGACGGC
>CABUTL010000166.1 GCA_902494375.1 uncultured Collinsella sp. | reverse complement strand
TACTGCGGGGTCAGCCCGTGGGAGGCCAGGGCGCCGCTGACCGGTGGACGGCACCGAGCCGTACGCTTGAACTGAGAAGGGGGAGGCCTCGCGGCCTCCACCTTTTTTGCGTTATATACACGTTGTACTTTGGGATTTAGCTCCCCCGTATTCGCTCTTACTGTTTGGCTGTATTTTGAGTCCTTCTAGTGTATTTGAGCGATAATTACTCGCATTGGCGTTAGGGAGGGCTTGATGTTTACCGTATTTGTCTTGGGCAATATTGCTTCGGGTAAGTCGACTGCCTGCCGCTATTTCGAATCTCGTGGCGCTATGCTAATCGATCTGGATGAGCTTGCAAAATCGCTGTATGTGCCGGGCTCTGATATCGTCAATACTCTCGCGGATGAATTCGGTTGGGACATTTTGGATGAGGAAGGCGGCATTCGCCGCAGCATCCTCGCTTCTCGAGCTTTTGCTTCTCCTGATTCGGTCGCACGGCTCAATGGCATTGTGCATCCCGTTCTCATTGAACAGCTTTCGCTTAGGATTCTCGATCCGGTTTGTTGTACGGTTTCATCTCCTCGTTATCGCTTTGCGGTGGTCGAGGTTTCTGCTCCGACTGGTTTTGAGGATGCATTTGGCTTGGCTGATGAAATTCTGGTCATCAGCGCCCCTTTGTCAGTTCGTCGCGAGCGCGCTATTCAACGTGGCATGGAGCCATCTGATTTCGATGCCCGTTCTGCTTGTCAGCCCGATGAGTCTGCGCTGTGCAATCTCGCTACAACGGTGATTGATAATGCCTCAGGCGATAATTCGCTTTTTGAGCAGCTTGACTCATGGCTTGCATGCCATGGGTTTATAGACACTGCGGATAAGGAGGATGCCGATGCCTAAGACACGTTTCTTTGCGTGGTATCGCCTTATGCCGCTGGCTGCCGTTTTTGTCTTCGGCCTAATCTCATTCGTTTACTCGTGTGCTCCTGCCGCTTTCTTTAAGCCGTTGTATCCGATTGACTACGAGGCGTATGTAAAGCAATCCAGTATTTCGCATAATCTGGATCCGTATCTGGTATGCGCTGTCATTAAGTCGGAATCGAATTGGGATCCCGAGGCCGAGTCGAATCAAGGTGCTCAGGGATTGATGCAGCTGATGCCCGAGACTGCCCAGGATATGATCGCCAAGGGCCTTGTCGACGGTGGCGAGTATTCGGCCGACAACCTTAACGATCCGGCTACGAATATCGAGTTTGGCTGTGCGTATCTTTCGTATCTTCTAGCGTATTTTAACGGGTCGACTGACAGTGCCATTGCTGCCTATAACGCCGGTATGGGCAATGTCGACGGATGGGCGCAGCAGGGTACGTCGCTTCATAATGCAATCACCTTTCCCGAGACGCAGGCGTATCTGATTCGTGTCAATAATGCCTGGGCTCGCTACAAGACCATCTATCCCGATCGGTTCGTATAGGACTATGCCTGCCGCCTGCGTATACTGCAGATGTATGAGTTAGGAGTATCCATGGCGGAATTTGAAGTAGAACGCGTTGGTGGTGAACTTAAGCGCTTTGGCGTTGAAGGCTCTGACGTGCCGTTTAAGGTCGTGTCTCCCTATGAGCCTGCCGGTTCCCAGCCTAAGGCCATTGAGTCGCTTGTGCAGGGCGTGAGGGACGGAGACCGCTATCAGGTTTTGCTGGGCGTGACTGGTTCGGGCAAGACCTTCACGATGGCAAAGACTATTGAGGCCCTGGGAAAGCCGACGCTGGTCATGGCTCCGAATAAAACGCTCGCCGCTCAGCTTGCGAGCGAGCTCAAAGAGTTCTTTCCCAACAACGCTGTGGTCTACTTCGTCTCGTACTACGACTACTATCAGCCCGAGGCGTATGTGCCGCAAAGCGATACATATATCGAGAAAGACTCCTCGATTAACGAAGAGGTCGAGATGCTGCGCCATCAGGCGACCGCGTCACTGCTCTCTCGACGCGATGTGATCGTTGTCGCATCGGTCTCGTGTATCTATGGCATTGGCTCTCCTGAGGACTATGCGGGTCTGGCTCCAAACGTCGACAAGAAGGTGCCGCTCGAGCGCGATGACTTTATCCATGCACTTATCGACATTCAATATGATCGCAATGACTATGACCTGGCACGCGGCACGTTCCGCGTGCGCGGCGATGTTGTCGACGTGTATCCGCCTTATGCCGAGCATCCGTTGCGGTTTGAGTTCTTTGGCGACGAGGTCGAGCTGATTGCCGAGATCGATGAGGTCACCGGTGAGATGCTTCGTGAGTACGAGGCCATCCCCGTATGGCCGGCATCGCACTACGCGACCGAGAAGCCGAAGGTCAAGGCGGCTCTGAAATCGATCAGCGAAGAGTGCGAGAAGCGCGTGGCGGAGCTCAAGGCGACCGACAAGTTGCTCGAGGCGCAGCGTCTGCAGCAGCGCACCGATTATGATCTTGAGATGCTCGAGACGATGGGCTTTTGCAACGGCATCGAGAACTACTCGCGTCATCTGGACGGTCGCAAACCGGGTGAGCCGCCGTTTACCCTAATCGATTACTTTCCCAAGGATATGCTCTGCATTATCGATGAGAGCCATGTGACGGTGCCGCAGATTCGCGGCATGCACGAAGGTGACCGCTCGCGTAAGGTGACGCTGGTGGAACACGGTTTTCGCCTGCCCTCGGCGCTCGATAACCGCCCGCTTCGTTTCGATGAGTTTGAGGCAAGGATACCCCAGTTTATCTATGTTTCGGCCACGCCGGGCGATTACGAGCTGCGGGTTAGCCAGAACGACGTTGAGCAGATTATTCGTCCGACCGGTCTGCTCGATCCCAAGATCGATGTGCGTCCGGTTCGCGGTCAGATTGACGATCTTGAGGACGAGATTCGCGAGCGCGTTGCCCGCAAGGAGCGCGTGCTGGTGACCACGTTGACCAAGCGCATGGCCGAGGACCTGACCGACCATCTGCTTGATGCGGGCATTAAGGTCAATTACATGCATTCTGATACGGCGACAATGGACCGTGTCGAGATCCTGCGAACGCTGCGCGAGGGCAAGATCGATGTTCTCGTTGGCATCAACCTGCTTCGCGAGGGCTTGGATCTTCCCGAGGTCTCACTGGTGGCAATTCTCGATGCCGATAAGGAAGGCTTCTTGCGCAACCGCCGTTCGCTGATTCAGACGATTGGCCGCGCGGCCCGTAACGCCGATGGCGAAGTCATCATGTATGCGGACGTTGTGACCGATTCGATGAAAGAGGCCATCGAGGAGACGCGGCGCCGCCGCGAGATTCAGATGGCATATAACGAAGAGCATGGCATTGTGCCCAAGACGGTGCGCAAGGCCATCAACGACATCTCAAGTTTTATTGCCGAAGCCGAAAAAACCGTGGGTTCCAAGGGGCGCTCGAAGGGCGACTCCCTTGGCCATGGCGCATTCTATACGCCCGATGAGTCGGGCGAGGGCGGCGTGCCGGAAACGGTGGCACCCGAGCAGACACTTGCGGAGCAGTTGGAAGAACTGCCGCATGACGAGCTTGTGCGGATCGTCGAAACCATGGAAGAGGATATGCGCAACGCTTCTGCCGCCATGGACTTTGAGGAGGCGGCGCGCCTGCGCGATGCCGTCGTTCAGTTTCGGGCGATGCTCGAGGGTGCGTCTGAGGACGAGACGATCGAGCGCTTACGTTCGCAGGCCCGCAAGGGTTCCACGTTCGCATCGGGCAGAAAACGCCAGGGTGCACGGTTTAAGAAATAGCGAACAGGCCCCGAGTTTCCTGTGGAGCTCGGGGCCTGTGTCTTTTGCGTGCTGGAATTCGTGCGCTAGAGGTCTGCGATCAGGGCTTCGGCACAACGAATGCCGTCGGTGGCCGCGCTCATGATGCCGCCGGCATATCCAGCTCCCTCACCGCAAGGGTAGAGGCCCGGGGTCGACACGGCATGGCACGTTCGGTCTCGGGTGACAGTAACCGGTGAGCTCGAACGAGTCTCCACGCCGGTAAGAACGGCATCGGGGCGGTCGTAGCCTCGTAGCTTTTTTCCGAGTAGGGGAAGT
>CABUTL010000165.1 GCA_902494375.1 uncultured Collinsella sp. | reverse complement strand
TAGCCCACGCCGGCGGAAATGAGCGTGCCGGCGAGCATCGGTGCCAGCTGCAGCGCGCCTTCCAGGTACAGTTGCGTGATGACGACGCTGGCCGAGCAGTTGGGGATCAGGCCGACGAGTGCCGAGCCCAGGACCGCAAGCATCTCGTTGCCGCGCAGGAACTGCTCGATCGCCGACTCGCCAAAGGTCTCGAGCACGGCGACCAGAATCAGCGTCACCAGGAAAATGAATACCGACACCTGCACGGTATGCGAGATCGCGCTGCGGATGATCGACACGATGGGCGCGCCCTCGTGGGAGTGGCTGTGGTCGTGGTGGCGCTCGTGCTCGTCCGCGTGACCATGATCGTGGCTGTGGTCGTGCCCGTGCTCGTCCTCATCCTCGTCACAGCCGCAATGATCGCGTTCGCACAGCTCGTGGATGTGATCAGCACTTACTCCCGCCTCGGCCACTTCATCAATGATGTCGCCCCCGGTATGGTCGTCGTGCGCGCAGTTCACATGAGCCGGATTGGCAGCGGTCCCCAGCACGGTACGGCGAATCGCCGCATGCGCGCGGGCATTACGACGAAGGCCGCGGATAGCCGCATCCACGATAAAGCCCGTGACCAGCGCGATCAGCGCCTTCGAGGCGAGCAACATCGCCATGGTCTGCACGGGTACCTGCTCGGCGAGCAACAGCGGCAGCATCTCGTCGGAGGTCGAGAGAAACACCGCCACCAAGGTGCCCAGCGTCACGACGCGACCGGCGTACAGTGTGGCCGCCATTGCCGAAAAGCCGCACTGCGGCACCATGCCCAGCAACGAGCCAACCACGGGACCCGCGGCGCCGGCGCGCTTGATGGCCCCGTTAACGCGGTCGCCCGCGACGTGCTCCAAGGTCTCGAGGGCCAGATACGTCACCAACAAAAACGGCACCAGCGAGAGCGTGTCCTTGCCGGCGTCGAGCAGAATATCAATCAGCAAATCCATGACGGATGGAACCTTTCGTGTCTTTCGGCAGCATTGTAAAAGTCCTAGCGGTCAACTAGGGTATTGTAGTTGTCCTAGGCGCGATGCCAATAGTTGCCCATGGTAAACTATCATCTCGCCATAACTCAATGCCACCGAGCCGCGCGACGCGGCCCGTCCAAGGAGCAGTCTATGAACGTTTCACAAGCACTCGAATACGAGCGTCAGCCGTTTATCCCCATGTTTATCTATGGCGATCACGGCGCCATGGAGTCCGAGCGCCAGAAGGGCGAAGAGGCCCTCAAGGTGCTCGAGACCGAGTACTTTACCGCCGAGGGCGACCCCGGCTTCGACTTTGCCACCGTGCGCGACCTGGCCGACCGCAACCGCGACCTGTGCGACCAGATTGGCGAGGCACGCCTGCGCAACGTGACGCCCGCGACGCTTTCGCGCGGCCTGTCCGATGCCGACACATGCGCCGCCATCGGCAAGATGCAAAAGCGCACTGCCGCGTCCGTCATGCGCGAGATCCGCGGCGACCGCGACGCGCTCGGCGTCGCCTACGCTCGCAAGCCCATCCAAGGCACGGTGCTGGGCATCGACATCGAAACCACCGGTCGCGCGCCCGAGCGCGGCTACATCATCAACGTGGGCTGGGAAATCATGGAGCTCACCAGCGACGCCGTGCCGCATGACGCCGAAGCACACTACTGCGGCCTGCCCGACATCTATCGCGGCGAGGACGTGCCGCTGTCGAATATCCACCACATCACTTGGGACGACATCGACGGCAAAACGCCCTTCCGTGAGAACAAGGGACTGCAGAAGCAGCTGCTCAAGCTTATGAAGAAGTACCCGTACATGGCGCATAACGCCGCGTTCGAGGACAGCTGGTTCAAGATTCACCTGGACGGTTACGCCGAGGCGCGTCGTGCCGGCAAGATTATCGTCATCGACTCGCGCCAGATCTGCCGCAGCCTGGATGCCGACGTCCGCTCGCTCCCCCGCGAATCCGCCCCCGCCGCGCTCGAGAACTGGGCGCGCCGCCGTGGAACCCTCGCCGCCGACGCCAACGAGCAGCATCTGGGCCTGGACGACACCGACCTCATGCTCCGCACCGTCCAAGCCGAGTTCAACCTCAAGAACCTATTTGCCAAGTAGAAACGTCTACGACAAACACGGCGTAGATCACGAGCGGCCTCGCAGCGGGAACCCCCCGCAGCGAGGCCGCCCTACGTTCCACAAATAAATCTGCCATCACAAATTCTGAACCCTCATTTTGAACGATTTCGGCCAATTCCCGACACGTAATTCGTTATCGGATGGTGATGCATCACTATCAAATGTGCGGCAGTTGAGTAGTTATATGCTATAGCTAAGCTGCGAAAACTTTTATTTAGGGCATACCAACTCATAATTGCGTCAAGTTTTTGGACAGCATTTGGTTAGACCTCTAAAACGACTTTTTCACTCAGCGCCATCAACACGGCATTAGCTGACACGATATATACCATGAGTATCGTATTGTCACATACCACTGCAAAAGCGGTCTACCAGGCCGCGCATTCGGTGTCTGCGAAAGGCATCGAGTCCTGTAACCCTGCCGCGATTTACGGATCATGTCCCACCGGAACGCTCCTTGACGCAGCCGCAGAATGGCTCACCAAACATGATGTTTCCCTCGACGCAAATGATTCCCTCGAGGTGATGGTGTTTGATCGCAGGAATGCGCGCTATGCAATGAACTGTCAATGCCACGTTTCTTCAAAACGATTCTCGAACTCACGCTTTATAGAGCTCAAAGATGGCATCTTCATTGTTGGCGTTGAGCTTTGCGCACTTCAGGCCGCCACCTATCTTTCTTTTCGCGAACTAGTGGAGTACTACTTTGAACTGTGCGGCGCTTATTCCCTTGGAACCGACTCTTCCACCTCCTATACCGAGCGTTTCGCGCTCACCTCGACCGAGAGGCTAAAACAGTTCTTTAATTCCATTACCAGATGCGACGGTCTGGCTCTTGCCCGAAAGGCGATCCAATGTGTGCGCGACGGATGCCGGTCTCCTATGGAAACGGCCTTTGTCATGATGCTAACGCTGCCTAAAAGCGAAGGAGGACTTGGTATTAAGGGAATTGAGACCGATTACGAGGTGCAGGTCACCGCTGCCGCAAAGAATCTCACGAGACGCAAAAAGTTCTTTATGGATGCATATCTAAAGAAATCTCGCACAGACATTGAATACAACGGTTTTTATCATGACGCGGAAGAAGACCGCGCCATCGATGAGGAGCGCAAGAATGCGCTTGCGTCCATGGGATACGGAATCATCACCGTCAGCCGTTATTCCTTTATGCATGCCAGCTCTTTTGTTAGGGTCATGGAAGCAATCCAGCGGAAAGAGGGCGTACGCCCCTCGCGTCTGCCAAAAGACTTTCAAATCATGCAAGAGGACCTGAGACAGTTTGTGCTCAGAAGGTTTATAGAAGAGAAAAAGCGAATTCAGAAGCAGCTTCGCCAGGATTCCGAAGAGCGTCAACGAATCGACCTCGAAAAAGCAACACTCGAAGGCATCACGCTGGATGACCCGACAATTAATGAAGTTGCAGCAATCGATGACATGCAGACTGTCGAATCCGACAGCCCATCATTTGCCCAAACAAGCAGTCTCACGCCCGAGGGCAAGGTCTTCGGTGCCGGAAACTAGGCCGGCTAACAAGGTGGGTACCCTAACGATGTGCAAAATTGCGAGTATTCAGCAAGGTCGGGTGTCTATCACCCTCGAGTGGATCCAAATGTGAAGCGAAATCACTCTTGCGTGAGAGCGTTAGGCAACATTTGAGGAAGAACTCATCGGATTAACACCCTAAGATAACTCTTGAACTGCATTATATGACCTGCAATAAATTAGCGGACCCCCTATAGTTGCAGAATACTCCATTTTTTGCACGGCACGAGGGTACCCACCTTGGCATCGACTATCAAAAAACGCTCAGTCCGGGATCTCGTCACCTATTCCCCATCATTTTGTACAACGAATTACCTGAACGTCATTGACATATGAACATGCACTCATATAATCGAAAGTAAATTA
>CABUTL010000164.1 GCA_902494375.1 uncultured Collinsella sp. | reverse complement strand
TGGCCTCGCTCGAAGAGCCCGATCGCCGCCTTCCTGGCCACGATGTCGTGCTTCACCCTCAAGTCGACACGCATAAAAAGCCTCCCATTTCTCGTGTCCAAGAAATGGGAGGCAGTTCAGACTTTCCATCGGGCGCGTTTCCTATTCGGGCCAAATAAATTGCGTGCGGCCGGCCTCGCCACCGTCAATGAGCAGGCTCTGTCCGGTCATAAACCGGTTGGTCACGCCCACAAAGTAGATCCACTCGGCAATCTCTTGGGCGGTGGCCCAGCGCTTAAGCGGCGTGAGCTCCATAATCTGGTTCCACAGGTGTTCGTCTTCCATCACGCAACGGTTGAGCGGCGTGATAACGCCACCCGGGTCCACACTGTTGGCGATAGCCTGCGGCGCCAGACGGTTTGCAAGGTTCTTGGTGTAGGCGATAACGCCGCCCTTGCTGGCGGCATAGTCGGGAAACTCCGATCCCGTATGCCCGCTCGCCGACCCCACATTGACCACGGATTTGATAGCCGGCGCCGGCTTGGCGGCAAGCCCCTCCCCCGCAAAGGCGTAGCGCTCGGTCACGTTGATGGTGCCATACAGGTTGGCGGCGATGTCGTCGGCCGAATCCTGCGTACCGGCAACGTTCACGATCACCTGGGGTTCAAGGTCGCCTGGAAACGAGCCCGGCTCGCGGACATCAACGATCAGATGGCGGTAGCGCTCGTGTTCGACCGCCGCCGGCAGCAGATCAAAGCCCACGACCTCGTGGCCCTCGTCCAAAAAGCGTTGCACGCATGCGGCTCCGATACCGCCCGAAGCGCCCGTGATCAAAACCCGCATACTTGCTCCTTAGGCGGTTGCGTGGCGCTCGAGGTACTCGGAGCCCACATTCTCGCGCTCCCAGCCGCGCACGACCTTGTAGCCCACAGGGCTCAGGAAGACCTCGCATAGCAGCTCGGCAACAGCACCCGTCAGCGAGCACATGAGGACCTGCACCCAGGTCCAACCAAAGAACGTGTGGCTCACTACAATGGCAAAGACCAGGTTGTCGATAAACTGGCCAACACCCGTAGACACATAGGAGCGGAAGGCAAAGCTCGCAAAGTTATTCTTTTTGAGCATACGGCCAAGCGACTGGTTGAGCGTGGAGTTAACCACGGCAGAAACGAGCATGGCAAGCGACGAGCCAAGCACCACGTACCAGGTGCCACCGATGGTGGCGTTAAGGGCAGTATTGACCTCGATCATACCCGTGTCGTAGTAAGCGCCCCACATGCCGGGCGTGAGCGAGCATGCCCAAAAGCACAGGCTCACGGCCAGGTTGACCAGCAGCGCGAGGATAGAGATTTTGATGGATGCCTTGGCGCCAAAGCGCTTGCAAATCATGTCCTGGCACAAAAACGAAACCCAGCTCACCACAAAGCCACAGTCGAGCGCCAGATACGGTAGGCTGATGAGTTCTTTGTTGGCCAGCAGGTTCATCATGATGACGCTCACGAAAAACAGCGAAACCGTTGCCGCGGGAATGCTCCGCAACAGGACCTTGTAGTCCTCCATGACCTTCTTGATCATTATGTACTCCTTTGGTTTTAGGTTTAACGAGCAGGATATCGGACCCGAACTGCTCGGACGCCCCGGTCTTGAGACGACGGTGGGTATGATAGCCGCTCACACGGCATCAGGCAAGCAAACGGCGCGGCAGCCCCGCAGGGCCACCGAGCCGATGCGTTAAAAGGCCACGTTGCCAAACTCCGACAGGATAAGGTCGGGGTTGTGGTCGGTTGCCCAATCCACGTTCCACGGGCTCGTGAACAACAGCAGCTTACCGCCGCGCATGTCCTCGACGCGCAACGTGTCGCGCGTGAGCGAAAGGCCCGGGATATCGATGGTGTCGGGGTCGTTCTGGATCCAGCGGATGTCCGTATAGGGCAGCGGCTGGCGACGAACCTCAACACGGTACTCAGCCTTGAGGCGGCGCTCGAGCACCTCAAACTGCAGCACGCCGACCACGCCCACGATGACGCTCTCCATGCCGGCGCCCAGCTCGCGGAAGATCTGGATGGCGCCCTCCTGGGCAAGCTCCTCCATACCCTTGACGAACTGCTTGCGCTTGAGCGTATCGACCTGCGTAATGCGAGCGAACATCTCGGGGGCAAACGTCGGGATCTGCGGATACTGCACGTGGCGCTTGCCGGAGCACACGGTGTCGCCGATGCTAAAGATACCCGGGTCGAACAGGCCCACGATATCGCCCGCGTACGCCTCATCCACGATGGCGCGGTCATCGGCCATCATCGACGTGCCCGTGGCAAGCTTGAGTTTGCGGTTGCCCTGCACGTGGAAGGCATCCATGCCGCGCTCGAACTTGCCCGAGCAAATGCGCACAAAGGCGATGCGGTCGCGGTGGTTCTTGTCCATGTTGGCCTGGATCTTAAACACAAAGCCGCTAAAGTCGTCACGGCAGGGATCGACCGGCTCGCTGGTGAGTGTATCGGTATAGGCGCGCGGCGTCGGGGCCAGACGCAGGAACTCCTTGAGGAAGGGCTCCACGCCAAAGTTGGTGAGCGCCGAGCCAAAGAACGCCGGGCTCAGCTTGCCGCAGGCCACGGCATCCAAGTCGAGCTCGTCGCCGGCACCATCGAGCAGCTCGATGTCGTCCATCAGGTTCTTATGGTTTTCCTCGCCGATAAGCTCGTCCATGGAAGGATCGCCCAGCTCGGCCTCGACCTCGGCGACCTTCTTGGTGGCGTTGGCGTGGCCATCGCCCTCAAAGGCAATGACGCGACGGGTCTGACGGTCGAACACGCCGCGGAAGTTGCGGCCACTGCCGATCGGCCAGTTCATGGGATACGTATTGATGCCCAGGACGTTCTCGATCTCTTCCATGAGCTCAAACGGGTCGCGAGCCTCGTGGTCGAGCTTGTTCACAAAGGTAAAGATGGGAATGTGGCGCAGCGTGCAGACCTTAAAGAGCTTTTTGGTCTGGGCCTCGACGCCCTTGGCGCCGTCGATGACCATGACAGCGGCGTCGGCGGCCATAAGGGTACGGTAGGTATCCTCCGAGAAGTCCTGGTGGCCGGGGGTATCGAGGATATTGACGCAGGCGCCGTTATAGGTGAACTGCAGTACCGAGGAGGTAACGGAGATACCGCGCTCCTTCTCGATGTCCATCCAGTCCGAGACGGCATGTTTGGCCGAGCTCTTGCCCTTGACCGAGCCGGCGGTCTGGATGCTGCCGGTATAGAGCAGCAGCTTCTCGGTAAGTGTGGTCTTACCGGCGTCCGGGTGGCTGATGATCGCGAATGTGCGGCGCGACGAGATTTCATCCGACAGGCTTGCCATGCGGATCCTTTCTTGCATTGAGTGCATTACGTCGTTGTAACCGCACTATTGTAGCCGCGAAATCCCGCTCTAGGGCACCTATCAGGACAAATTCATCAGTTGGGACCTGGGCAGCCGGCCCAATCGGCATTTGTCTCTTGCATAACTGTGCATAGTGTATATATACTGTGCTTACCGGTTATATACACGTGTAGCCCAACAGCTAAGGAGCCGCTGTGGACATCATCCTATCCAATTCAAGCGACAAGCCCATCTACGAGCAGATATCCTCGCAGGTCAAAGCTCAGATCCTTTCGGGCGCACTCGCTGCGGGAGCCAAACTCCCCAGCATCCGTGCACTCGCGAGCGATCTTGGCGTGAGCGTCATCACCACCAAGCGCGCCTACGCCGACCTGGAACAGCTCGGGTTTATCTGCACCGTGCAGGGCAAGGGCTGTTTTGTCGCCGAGGGCAACCAGGAGCTCTTGCGCGAAAACCAGCTCTGCCATATCGAAGATCTGCTTGCGAAAGCGGCAAGCCAAGCCGAAGCCTTGGGCGTCACGCGCGACAAGCTGCACGAAATGCTCGACCTGGTAGCCCCCGAAACCATGCAGTAGCCATCTGCAAGAAAGGCTATACCATGCAAAACTTGCTTGAACTCAAAGGCATCTCACGCACTGTAAGCGACCGCTTTTCACTGCGCGACGTCACGCTTGCCGTGGAGCCTGGCCAGATCGTCGGCTTTGTTGGTGCCAACGGTGCTGGCAAAACAACGACGATTCGAGCTGCTCTCGGGCTTATAAAGCTCGATGCCGGCGAGGTGCGCCTGTTTGGACAGCGCTGTGG
>CABUTL010000163.1 GCA_902494375.1 uncultured Collinsella sp. | reverse complement strand
CTTCAGACGGTCAATCTCCTCGAGCTCGGCCTGCTTCTCGGTCAGGGCCTGACGAATGACCTCGCGGGCCTTGGCGTCGGCTTCGTTGCGGATGCGCTCAGCGTTCTCGTTGGCATCGTTGACGATGCCCTCGGCGGTCTGCTGGGCAGCGATCAGCGCAGCGGAGATCTGGCGCTCCTGAGCGGAGAAGTCGGGTGCGGGAGCGGCCACAGGAGCGGCGGGAACGGCCTGAGCGGCAGCGTCCTGAGCCTGGGCAAGCTGAGCCTGCGCGTCGGCAAGCTGCTGCTCGGTGGCAGTCAGACGACCCTTAAGATCGACAATCTTGGCAAGCATAGCGTCAACCTCGGAGGACAGCGTCTCCAAAAAGACGTCGACCTCGGCGGGATCATAGCCGCGCTTGGCCTCAGAGAAAGTCTGAGCCTGGATGTCAGCAGGGGTAATAGCCATAACAAGTTCTCCTTTATCATCGCCTTGGCGCCGGGCGCCCGACGTAAGTTACTAAGCCAGTTCTATACGAGTATACCTATAAGAAGCTGCAGAATCAGCCTCTGCACCAACTGCAACGCAATAATCGCAACGACCGGCGAAAAATCAACGCCGCCCATCGGCGGAATAAACCGACGAAACAGGTTGAGCCACGGACCGCAGACGCTATCGAGCACCGCGGCGATATCCTGCAGCAGGCCGCCCTGCTTCATGGGAATCCACGTCATAAAGCAATAGACCACGATGAGCGTGGAGTAGAAGTTGAACAGCGTGTTGACCAGCTGGACAATGGTGTAGATGTTGATGAGAATCTCCTCGTCTTGGGTTTACTTAAGGTAGCCGTCGGCGCGCAGCTTCTTGAGGTCCGAATCCTTGACCTCGCAGCCGGCGGGCAGCACCATAAACACGCGATCGCCCACCTCTTTGACCGTAGCGCCCAGGCCGCAGGCAAAGCCATAGCTAAAGTCCAGGACACGCTTGGCGACCTCGGTGCGAACGCCAACAAAAATCAGCGCAACGGGCTGCTTGGTGCGCACACGGCGGACAACGGTCTCGACATCGTCATAGCTCTCGGGACGCAGAACATAGGCAGGCAGCTGCGGCGTGGCGTTAATGATGTTGCTCGCATAGGCCGAGGCGTCGCTCGGCGCAGGAGCGGGCGCAGGTGCCGCGGCGCGAGCGCGGGCGCTCTCGGCATAGCTCGACGGCGTGTCGTAAGCGCCGGGACGATAGCCGCCCGCGACACTATCCTGAGAACGCGACGGCGGATTGTACGTCGTTGCATGACGGGAGTCATCGCCGACCAGCTGGCCGGAGCGCGTGTACACCGCGACCGACTCGGCCTCACCGCGGCGCGTCTGCCCCAGCAGGCCGTTGCTCGGCTCGTCCTGGGTATAGAAGCCCTCGCCCGAGGCGCCGCTGTAGCCGTTGTTCTGATAGCCATCATCGTAGCCGTCATCGTAGCCGTAGTCGTCATCCTGGTCATAGCCCTGGTCGTAACCCTGCTGGCCGCCCAGGTGCATCTTATTTTTAATCTCGTCAAGGAAGCCCATGGTTGTGTCCTCTCACGGTTTAGTGCAGGCGCTCTGTAAACCAGTGCGCACTTCAGAGCCCTATTTTACTGCAAACTCCGGGCTAAATACTACCCTGCCCAGGCGAACGAGCGTAGAGCCCTCCTCAAGGGCGGGCTCAAAGTCCTCGCTCATGCCGCAAGAAAGCTCGGGCAGCCTCAGATCGGGATGCGCCGCCTCCAGCTCATCCCTCAGCTCTCGCAGCCCGGCAAAGGTGCGACGTGCCACATCCTTGTTCCCGCGAGGGGCCATGGTCATAAGGCCCTGCACACAAATTCCCTCAAGTTCCGCAAGCTCGCCGGCAACTCCACGAATCTCATCGGGCGAAAAGCCGCCCTTGGACTCCTCGCCGCTTACGTTGACCTCGATCAGCACCTGTTGGGGAGCAGAAAGCTCGCCCGCTTCGATCTTGCGAACGGCACGGCTCGAGATCGCCTGCGCCAAATGAAGCGAACCAACCGAATGAATCAGCTCGGCCGAACCCAACACCGCGTTAATCTTGTTGGTCTGAAGGTTGCCGATCATATCAAAGCGTACCTCGGGCAGCTCCGGATGCTCCGCCAGACCTGCGAGTTTGCGGACGAGCTCTTGAGGGCGGTTCTCGGCAAAATGGCGATACCCCACCTGGATGGCCACGATGGTCTCATCGACGCCGACGGTCTTGGACACGGCAATCAGACGCGCGGCATCGCGGGGCCTCCCGGCGCGATCGAGCGCGGCATAGAAACGCTCGAGTATCTGCTCGCGGCGAGCGCGCATTACATTCAAATAGTTATCCATTGCCAATCGCCTCCGCTAACAGCACAACAAGTAGTCCCATGCTAACGCAAGAGCGCAACCCCGCATCCGCAAGGCCGCGCTCCCTTAGGTATTTACAATCTCTCAACGAACGGGGCTACCCTATTCCTCGTCGTCCTCGGCATCATCCTCGTCCTCAAGATGATCCAGCAGGTAGCGAAGCCCCTCGCTCACCTCGTTAGCGGGCACCTTGGCAACATAGTGTGCATCGACGGCGGGCCTCATGATGACGCCCTCGCCCGAAGGCACACGCATGCTCTCGAGCTCGTCCTCGTCCGTACGGGCGATATCGCCAGCAGTCATACGTTGGCCGGTCAAAAGGAAGGTCAGACGGCAGGCGGCATCGATGGAAATCGAGGCAATGCGATCGAGGTAGCGCGAAACCATGATGGCGCGGCGCAGGTCGTCGTAGTTGCTGTCGTCGTCCATAAAATCGCCGGTGTCCATGCGGTTAAAGGTACGGAAGAACTTCTCGTACGCCGCATGTACCGGCTCATCCTCAACGGCCAGGTTGCAGATGATGGACATGTCGTTGGTGACGAGCGCGGACAGCGACGAGCCCAGCACCTGGTACACGGCCTCGGCCTCGGCCTCAACCGTGCCGACGAGCTCCTGAGGCAGCGAGATGTCGGCCTTGACCATGTGACGCGTGGCGCGGCAGATCTGGCGAACCTTATCGGTCATGCGCTGCAGGTTAAAGTCGACGTAGATAATCGTCTGCAGCAAACGGAAGTCGGAGGCGACCGGCGACTGCGTAGCGATCAGGTTGTAGCACACGGCCTCCAAGTTGGCGCAGCGAGCATCAATCGAAAGCGTGCGCTTCTTGGTCTTAGTGGCGAGCTTGCGGTCGTCGGTCAGATAGGCCTTCACGGCGTCGTGAAGGGCAAGATCGACGGCCTCGTAGATGCTCAACATCTCGTGACGGGCCTCGATGAGCTGACGGGAAAACAGTTTGCGCATGGTTCACTCCAATCAGTTGGGTGCGGTCATGCCGCCCGCACAGTGAATACGCACCGGACCAGGTCCGATCGGCTTGGGACTAGTCGCACCGATCAGCCAAAGCGGCCGGTGATATAGTCTTCCGTCCGCGAATCCACCGGGCTGGTGAAGATCGCGTCGGTTTGACCATACTCGATGAGCGTGGCGGGCTCACCGGCAACTTCCTGCAAGAAAAATGCGGTGTAGTCGCTAATGCGAGCGGCCTGCTGCATAGAATGCGTGACGATGATGATCGTCATCTCGGGCGCCAGCTCGGCCATCAGATCCTCGACCTTAGATACGGACGTGGGGTCGATGGCGGAGCAGGGCTCGTCCATCAGAAGGACATCGGGCTGCACCGCAAGCACACGCGCGATGCACAGACGCTGCTGTTGACCGCCCGAGAGCGCCAAACCATCCTTGTTGAGCTGATTGGATACCTCTTTCCAGAGGTTGGCGCGCTTGAGCGATTCTTCCACGATGTCGTCGAGGTCGCTTTTGCTAGTCACGCCCTGCAGACGAGGGCCAAAAGCGACATTCTCGTAGATGGATTTGGGGAACGGGTTGGGCTGCTGAAAGATCATGCCCACGCGGCGGCGAAGGTCGACCGGGTCAACGCCCTCGGCATAGATATCGTTGCCGTCGAGCGTCATGGCACCCTCGACACGAGTGCCCTCGATAAGGTCGTTCATACGGTTGATGCAGCGTAAAAACGTCGATTTGCCGCAGCCCGAAGGACCGATAAACGAGGTGATGGCGTTTTTGGCGATGTTGAGGTCGAGCCCCGTCAGCGCATGAAAGTCACCGTACCAAAAGTTGAAATCCTTGGCCGTGATGGCCGCT
>CABUTL010000162.1 GCA_902494375.1 uncultured Collinsella sp. | reverse complement strand
CCGATGATCCGCCGCACCAAGGGCGCGGATCTTGAGCGCGTAAGCTGGGACGAGGCACTGGATTTCACCGCATCTAAGATGCAGGCCATAATTGACGAATATGGTCCTAACGCTGTCATGACCACCGGCTCTTCGCGAGGCGGCGGCAATGAGGCGAACTACGTCATGCAGAAGTTTACGCGTGCGTGCATCGGCACCCACAGCGTGGACAACTGCGCCCGTACTTGACACGGCCCTACTGTCCTCGGTCTGATGGACACGGTTGGTTCAGGTTGCATGTCATGCTCCATCCCCGGTATGGAGGATGCGGGCTGCATTTTCCTCTTCGGCTATAACCCTGCCGATTCGCACCCCATCGTCGCAAGGCGTATCGTGCGAGCCAAAGAAAAGGGTTGCAAGATCATCGTCGCCGACCCGCGCCATATTGAAACCGCGCGTATCGCCGATCTCTACCTTCCGATCAAGAACGGTTGCAACGTTGCGTTCCTCAACGCCTTTGCCAACTGCTTGGTCAACGATGGCCTCTACGACAAGGAATTCGTCGCCGAGCATACGAACGGCTTTGACGAGTGGTGGGAGACCATCAAGAACTACACTCCCGAATCCGTACAGGACATCACGGGTGTCGAGCCCGCGTTGATCCACCAAGCTGCCGAGATGTACGCCACGGCGAAGCCCTCTGCCATCATTGGCTGGGGCATGGGCGTATGCCAGCAGAAGCAGAACCTGAAGACGGTGCACACCATCGCCTCCATCGCCTGCGTTGCCGGCCAGATCGGCAAACCCAATTCCGGCCTCGCGCCCGTGCGTGGCCAGAATAACGTCCAGGGCTCCTGCGATATGGGCATGCTGCCCAACCTGTACCCTGGCTACCAGAAGGTCACCGACCCGGCAGTGCGTGCCAAGTTTGCCAAGGCTTGGGGCGTGCCCGAGGAAAAGCTCCCGCTCGAGGAGGGCTACAAGCTCACCGACCTGGGCCACCTGGTCGACGAGGGCAAGGTGCACTGCTTCTACAACTACGGCGAGGACCCGGTGCAGACCGAGCCCGATTCGGCCGGTATGCGCAAGACGCTCTCCGAGCTGGATCTGTTCATTTGCCAGGACATCTTTATGACGCAGACGACCATGCTCGCCGACGTCATCCTGCCTGCCACCTCTTGGGGCGAGCACGAGGGTGTCTTTACCGCATCCGACCGTAGCTTCCAGCACTTCGACGCGGCCGTTCCTCCCAAGGGCGAATGCCGTCACGACTGGGAGATCTTCGCGGACCTGTCTACGCGTATGGGTTACCCCATGCACTACGACAACACCGAGCAGATCTGGAACGAGTGCATTAGTCTGTGCCCCAACTTTGTGGGCGCGACCTACGAGAAGATGGCTCCCGAGGGCGGTTACGCCCAGTGGCCCGTCAAGAGCACCGATGTGAACGACCACGGTACGCCCGACATGTTCGCTGGTGGCAAGTTCACCACCAAGGACGGCCGCGCCAACCTGATGGCGCACGACTGGGAGGCGCCCTCCGAGCTTCCCGACGATGAGTACCCGCTCATCCTGTGCACCGTCCGCGAGGTCGGCCACTACAGCTGCCGCTCGATGACCGGCAACTGCAAGACGCTGGCGCTGCTTGCCGACGAGCCCGGTTTTGTCCGCATGAATCCCGCGGACGCCCAGGCGCGCGGCATCAAGAACGGCGACATCGTCTCGATCCACAGCCGCCGCGGCCAGGTATACAGCCGCGCCGACGTGAGCGATCGCATCAACAAGGGCACGGTCTACATGACCTACCAGTGGTGGATCGGTAAGTGCAACGAGCTGACCATTCACAAGGTCGACCCGGTCTCGCATACGCCCGAGGACAAGTTCTCCGCCTGCCAGGTCGACGCTATCGCCGACCAGGTCTGGGCTGAGGGCGAGGTGGAGCGTCAGTACACCGAGCTCAAGCAGGCTCTGGTGGACGCCGCCGCTCCCCAGGACGTTGAGCCCGGCGCCGCCAAGTTCGACGACGAGACGCACGTGAATCAAATCGTGTAGTCCCGTTCTCGTTGGCTTTTTGGGCCGGGCGTCCCGTACGTTCGGGAGCCCGGCCCGTTATTTTGAAAGGAAGTGGGGATGAACCGCTTCATCGACATCAACCCGGAGAGGTGCATCGGCTGCGGAACATGCCAGTCCGCCTGTGCCGACGCCCACCGGATGCAGGGTCTTCAGGATACGCCGCGCCTGGCGCTCGTGAAGACCGGCGGTATTTCGGCCGCCCTTGCCTGCCACCATTGCGAGGGTGCCCCCTGCGCCGAGGTCTGCCCGGTGAATGCCATCGAGCACGATGGCGACCGCATCCACGTCAAGGAGCAGGAGTGCATCGGGTGCAGGCTGTGCGCCATCGCGTGCCCCTTCGGAGCCATCCATCCCGATGGCACGTCTATCGCCGGCGTCGCAGGCATGTGCGACCCGACGCCTTCGTATCCTAAGTCCCTGAGCAGCCTGCTTACGTGGGCTCCTGGTCAGTACACCTGCGCCGTTAAGTGCGACCTGTGCGCCTTTGACCCGGACGGCCCGCATTGCGTGGCGGCCTGTCCCACTAAGGCACTGACCGTCATGGGCGGCGCGGCCGATCGCGAGCTCGACGAGGCCAAGCGCCTGCGCTCGATCGAAAACGGTCCCGTCGTCGACGTTACCGCTGTGGCCCAGGGCCTGTCCGAGAAAGCAGAAGGGAGCGTAAACAATGGATAGCATGACGCTGTTTATCGCATCGCTTGCCGTCTCGTGCATCGGTGCGCTCGCCTCGGTTCTGCTGATCAAGGCCGACAACGCCGCCAAGACCGCCGGCTGCCTGATCGGCGCCGTCGCGGCCGTGCTGTCGTTCATCGCGGGCCTCGAGGCCGTGCTTGGCGACGTTTCGTCCCTCAACACGGTCTTCTTCTTCCCGTTCGCCCGTCTCGAGCTCTTGCTCAACGGCCTTGCGGGCCTGATCGTGGTCCTCATCTCGATTCTCGCCTTTGCGGGCTTCATCTACGGTCTGTCCTACTTCGACGAGTACCCGGGCAAGGTCGGGCGCGCCGGCTTCTTTATGAACACCTTCGTCGCCTCGATGATGCTCGTCATCACCGCCGACAACGTGTTCTGGTTCCTGGTCGCCTTTGAGCTCATGTCCCTTACGAGCTACTTCCTTGTCGTTATCGAGGAGAACAAGAACTCCATTAGGGGCGGTTGGCTCTACTTCGTCATCGCGCACGTGGGCTTCGTTCTCATCATGGCGAGCTTCCTGCTCATGACCAACGGCGTGGGCGGTTCCTTCAGCTTCAGTGATTTCCGTACGCATGACTTTGGACCCGCCGTCTCCTCCGCGTGCTTCGTCCTCGCGTTCTTCGGATTTGGCGCGAAGGCCGGTATCATTCCGCTGCACTCCTGGCTGCCCCAGGCGCACCCCGAGGCGCCGTCCAACGTGTCCGCCCTCATGTCCGGCGGCATGATCAAGATCGGCATCCTGGGAATCCTCAAGGTCGGTCTCGACCTGCTCGCGGGTTCGGGCGTCCAGCTCTGGTGGGGCCTCATGGTCCTGGTCTTCGGATCCATCTCGTCGGTCCTGGGTGTCGTCTACGCCCTCCACGAGCACGACATCAAGCGCCTGCTTGCCTATCACTCCGTCGAGAACATCGGCATCATCTTGCTCGGTGTCGGCGCGTCCATGACGGCGCACGCCCTGGGCAACGACGTCATCGCGACGATCGCGCTCATGGCCGCCCTCTACCACACGCTCAACCACGCCATGTTCAAGGGCGAGCTGTTCCTCGGCTCGGGCTCCCTGCTCTATGCCACGGGTACGCGCAACATGGAGAAGATGGGCGGTCTGTTCCGCCGCATGCCGGTCACGGCCGTCTGCTTCCTCATCGGTGCCCTTGCCATCTCGGCCATCCCGCCGCTCAACGGCTTCGTTTCCGAGTGGTTCACCTACCAGTCCCTGTTCAACATCTCGACGCTCTCCGACCCGGTCGTCATGGTGTTCGCCGTCGCCTCCGCGGCCGCCCTCGCCATCACCGGTGCCCTGGCCGTCACGTGCTTCGTGAAGGCCTACGGCGTCTCGTTCGCGAGCAGCCCTCGTTCCCAGGAGGCCGCGAACGCCAAGGAGTCCCCGGCTCCGATGTTGTTCTCGCAGATGCTCCTCGCGGCCATCTGCGTGGTACTG
>CABUTL010000161.1 GCA_902494375.1 uncultured Collinsella sp. | reverse complement strand
TGTTGGTGCGCTTGCCCATGCCGACCTTAGCGGCCAGGTCGATAGCGTCGATCAGGTAGACGTTGACGTTGTTGTTCGCGATGTAGCGCTTGGCCACGGCGGGCATGTGCTCGGCGAACTCCTCGTCGCTCCACTGGCAGTTGACCAGGAAGGTGCCGCCCGGCTTGACGTCGCGGACCATCTTGAAGCCCTTAACGATGTAGCTGGGGTTGTGACAAGCGACAAAGTCGGCCTTGGTCACGTAGTACGGCGAACGGATCGGAGAATCACCAAAGCGCAGGTGCGAGACGGTGACGCCGCCGGTCTTCTTGGAGTCGTACTGGAAGTAGGCCTGGACGTACTTGTCGGTGTGGTCGCCGATGATCTTGATCGAGTTCTTGTTGGCGCCGACGGTACCGTCGCCACCCAGACCCCAGAACTTGCACTCGATGGTGCCGGGAGCTGCGGTGTTGGGCGCATCCTCGGCCTCGGGCAGGCTCAGGTTGGTCACGTCATCGACAATGCCGATGGTGAACTCGCGCTTGGGCTCGTCCTTCTTGAGCTCCTCGAAGACAGCGAACGCGGACGCGGGAGGCGTGTCCTTGCTGCCCAGGCCATAACGGCCGCCGACGACCTTGATGCCCGTCTTGCCAGCCTCGTAGAGAGCGGAGACGACGTCCTGGTAGAGCGGCTCGCCGATAGAACCCGGCTCCTTGGTACGGTCCATGACGGCGATCTTCTGGACGGTCTCGGGGAGAACGTCGACGAAGTGCTTGATGGAGAACGGACGGAACAGACGAACCTTGACCAGGCCGACCTTCTCGCCGTGAGCGTTGAGGTAGTCGATGACTTCCTCGAGCACGTCGCAGAAGGAGCCCATGCACACGACGACGCGGTCGGCATCGGGAGCGCCGTAGTAGTTGAACAGGCCGTAATCGGTGCCGAGCTTCTCGTTGATCTTCTTCATGTAGCCCTCGACGACGGCAGGGAGCTCGTCGTAGACCTTGTTGCAGGCCTCGCGGTTCTGGAAGAAGATGTCGCCGTTCTCGTGGCTGCCGCGGGTGTGCGGGTGCTCAGGGTTGAGCGCGTGATCGCGGAAAGCCTGGACGGCGTCCATGTCGCACATCTCAGCCAGATCCTTGTAGTCCCACATGGCGACCTTCTGGATCTCGTGGCTGGTGCGGAAGCCGTCGAAGAAGTTAAGGAACGGGGTCTTACCCTCGATGGCGGCAAGGTGAGCCACCGGCGAGAGGTCCATGACCTCCTGGACGTTGCCCTCGGCGAGCATGGCGAAGCCGGTCTGACGACAGGCCATGACGTCGGAGTGATCGCCAAAAATGTTCAGGGCGTGGGAAGCGACGCAACGCGCGGAGACGTGGAAGACGCCCGGGAGCTGCTCGCCCGCGATCTTGTACATGTTCGGAATCATCAGGAGCAGACCCTGAGAAGCCGTGTAGGTGGTGGTCAGAGCACCGGCGCCCAGCGAACCGTGAACGGTACCGGCTGCACCTGCCTCGGACTCCATCTCGACGACCTTGACCGGGGTGCCGAAGATGTTCTTGCGACCCTGGGCCGCCCACTGGTCGACATGGTCGGCCATCGGGCTGGACGGCGTAATGGGATAGATTCCCGCTACCTCGGTGTACGCATACGAAACATATGCGGCCGCCTCGTTGCCGTCCATAGACTTAAACTTACGCGCCATATACCCCTCTCCTCTCATATAGGTATACAGGCCCCGGCGATCGCCGGGATGTTGGCGTGATGGGATTTACGCTGTTGCTTCCAATCATCTGGCAGGCAGGCTCAGCAGCAGGTACGTGGCGTGGAGAGAAGACATGCCGAGGCGAGGGGCAACTGATGCGCCCCACAGACCCGACCGCCCGTCTTGCACATGACCGAGCGCCGCAAAGGCCGCATGCCGGATGCTCCCGGGCACGCCCCGGCGATGGGAGGCACCCGCAACGGAAATCCGCATGCGGGTTTATTGTACCCCGCCGCCAAGTGTAATTTCGACAAATATAGGTGGGCGGTAAAGGTTTACCTCGGGTGACCGCCAAGGGCCAAAATGAACGCTTCGTCCCCGGGCGATTGGCCCTGGCGCGCCATGGAGTGTCCCGGAGTGCCGGCATAGACGATATGAGCAGGACATAAAACATTGGGAGCCCCCGGCATGAAAGTCCGCGGATTAGGCCGACAATGGTGAGTGTCTAATCCAGCCGTGGCGGCCACGCCGCATTCATGGAAGGGGCTCCCATGCTCGATACTACCACCTTCGTCGGCCTCGACGTCCACGCCCGCTCGATAAAGGCCGTCTCCCTCGACGTCATGACCGGGGAGGTGCGCTGCGCGACCTTCGGCTACGACGCCGGGGCAGTCGCGGCGTGGGTCCGGTCCGTGGACCCAAAGGCCAGGTGCGTGTACGAGTCCTGGGTCACGGGGTTCGACCTGCAGAAGAGGCTCTCCGGCCTGGGGGTCGACTGCGCGGTCGGCGCCGTCTCGAAGATGATCAAGCCCAGCGCGGACAGGCGCAGGAAGAACGACCGCAACGACGCCGAGTTCCTCGCCCGCATGCTGTCGGTCGGCAACGTGGTCGAGGTGTGGGTCCCCGACGACGAGTGCGAGGCCGCCCGCGACCTGACCAGGGCGCTCGAGGACGCGAGGGACGACCTCTCGCGCTCGAAGCAGCGGCTCTCCAAGTTCCTGCTAAGGCACGGGCTCGTCTTCGACGAGAGGACGCCCACCGGCCGCAGGAAGGGCAACTGGACCCGGGCGCACTGGTCCTGGATCGAGTCGATTAGGTTCGCGGAGGGGGCCGACAACGACGCGCTCGCCTACTACGTCGACGCGGTCAGGCGGGCGGCGGAGGAGAAGGCGAGGCTCGAGGGGCTCGTCGGGGCCGAGGCCCGCAAGCCCAGGTGGAGGAGGAGGGTCGACTCCCTGCGCTGCCTCAAGGGCGTCGACACCGCGACGGCCGCCGACCTCGTGTTCGAGGCCGGCGAGTTCTCGAGGTTCGGGAACGCCCGCTCGTTCGCCGCGTGGGTCGGCCTGACGCCCTCCGAGCACTCCAGCGGGGAGAGCGACCGCAGGGGCGCGATCACCAAGGCCGGCAACAAGCACCTGAGGAAGGCGCTGGTCGAGGCCGCGTGGCACTACCTGACGTGCTCGGGGCGGCCGAAGGACCTCGCCAGGGGCCAGGCCCCGGACCCGGCCGCCCGGAGGCATGCCGCCAAGGGCGTGCGGAGGCTGGTCGAGAGGCGGGAGGCGCTGCTCGCGCGCGGGGTCCACGGCAACAAGGCGAACGTCGCCACGGCGCGCGAGCTCGCCTACTGGGTGTGGGCGGTCGGCCTCATGGCCGAGGAGGCGTAGGGGGCGGTCCCCCGCACATAAGCCAATCACCCCGGAAGCGGTTCGATCCGAAGCCGTTGAGGCGAACCTCAGGTCCCTTTTCTGCGAGCGCCCAGGGCGCCACACGCGTGCACAGACTGTCGGTTCGACGTAGAAGCCTCAGCCGTAGCAACGGATTGCCCAGCGAGAGATCGCCACGGGCGGATATTAAACTGCAAAGACGAGCGTCGGTAAGACACGCCGAGGTCGCCGCGGACGAGTTGATATAGGGAGAGGGCCTGACCCCATATCGTTGGGGCCAGGCCCGATTTTGCCTCTTGACAATGTCCTGCTCATATTAAAAGGAACGTCCCCATCTGCCGACTAGAGGGCGCCGACGCCGAGGAGGATAGCGTAGGTGGTGGATTCGCCAAGTCTGAGCTCGTCGCCGGGGTTGAGCTGAGCGGAGCGGCCGGGCTCGACCTGGATGCAGACGTTCGTCGCGCCGTTTACCACCATGGTTCCGTTGGTGGACGACAAGTCCTCGACGTGCCAGATATTTTGAGCATCGCACCAGATATGGGCATGGCGGGCCGAGACGTCGTCGGTGATGCCGCCCTCCCCCGTTGCCAGCGCGCCGATCTCAACGCCTTCCTCACTCGGCTGAATCCAGCGCGGGACGCTCACCACGTAGCCGTTTTGCACGCACAGCAGTCCCAGCGGATGCGCCGGCGCGACCTCGTGCTCGCCCGCGACCGAAGATGTGCTCAGCGAGCGCGGCGTCGACGTGTCGCCGCCACGGGTCGCATGAGCGCGGCGGCTCGCCCGACTTGGAACTAAGGCGGGCGTGAGAGCAAACGGCATAGGGAACGAATCTTGCGGA
>CABUTL010000160.1 GCA_902494375.1 uncultured Collinsella sp. | reverse complement strand
CTTTCCTGCGCCTACTACCTGGCCGTGATGGGCCACAAGGTGACCATCTTTGAGCAGCGCCACCACCTGGGCGGCATGCTGCGCTATGGCATTCCCAGCTACCGCCTGCCGCGCGAGCGTCTTCAGGCCGAGATCGACTGGATCTTGAGCGCCGGTATCGACGTTGAGCTCGACCATTCCGTCAACGGCGAGGAGCTTGCCCGCCTGCGCGACGAGTTCGATGCCGTCTACCTGGCCATCGGTGCCCATAGCGACAAGAAGCTCGGCCTTCCGGGCGAAGAGGCGCCCGGCGTGGAGTCGGCCGTCAAGATGCTGCGCGCCATCGGAGACGACGAGCTGCCCGACCTGAGCGGCCAGCGCGTGTGCGTCATCGGCGGCGGCAACGTGGCCATGGACGTGGCGCGCTCTGCCGTGCGCTGCGGTGCCGAAAAGGTAAGCATCGTCTACCGCCGTCGCATCTGCGATATGACGGCTCAGGACGCCGAGATCGCCGGCGCCCAGGCCGAGGGTTGCGAGGTTCTGGAGCTCACGGCGCCGCTCGGTATAGAGACGGGCGAGGACGGTCGCGTGAGCGGCCTGCGCGTGCAACCGCAGATTATCGGCGAGCCCCGCCGCGGTCGTCCGGCTCCGCGTGCCGCCGCTACGCCCGAGCGCGTCATCCCCTGCGAGCGCGTGTTTGTCGCCATTGGTCAGGACATCGATTCCAAGCCGTTTGAGGAGATGGGCATTGCCTGCAAGTGGGGCTGCGTGGTCACCGATTCGGATGGCGCCGTGCCTAACTTCGATGGCCTCTTTAGCGGCGGCGACTGCCAGACCGGCCCCGCCACCGTCATTCGCGCTATCAATGCCGGTCGCGTGGCTTCGGCAAACATCGACCACTACCTGGGCTTCGATCACAAGATTAAGCTCGACGTCGAGCTGCCGACCGTTCAGTTTAAGGGCAAGCATGAGTGTGGCCGCTGCGAACTGGGCGAGCGCGAGGCCGGCGAGCGTATCCACGATTGGAATCTGGTCGAGCAGGGTCTCACCGAGCAGGAGGCGCGCCAGGAGGCGAGCCGCTGCCTGCGTTGCGATCACTTTGGTTTTGGCGCGTTCCGCGGAGGGAGGAACCTGGAATGGTAGAGCCCAACAAAACCACCGTCGGCGACAACAGCGAAAACGGAGCACACAATATGGTCAAGCTCACTATCGATAATTGCGAGGTCGTGGTTCCTGAGCACACCACGATCCTGGATGCGGCCAAGTCCGTCGGCATTCAGATTCCCACCCTGTGCTATCTGCGCGATCTAAACGAGATCGGCGGCTGCCGCGTGTGCGTGGTCGAGGTTGAGGGCTGCGACCAGCTGGTTGCCGCCTGCAACAACTACGTGCTCGACGGCATGGTGGTCCACACCAACAGCCCTAAGGCCCGCGAGGCCCGTCGCACCAACGTGCAGCTGCTGCTGTCCCAGCACGATTCGCGCTGTACGAGCTGCGTACGCAGTGGTAACTGCAACCTGCAGACCATCGCCAACGACTTGGGCATCTTCTATCTGCCGTACGAGCAGCACCTGGCGCGCGAGGGCTGGGACTTCGATTTCCCCATCATCCGCGATAACGACAAGTGCATCAAATGCATGCGCTGCATCAAGGTGTGCGAGAGCGTGCAGGGCTTAGGGATTTGGGACCTGACCAACCGCGCCACGCATACCGCCGTGGGTACCCGCGGGCGCGCGCCGATCGGCAAGACCGATTGCGTCGCGTGCGGTCAGTGCATCACGCATTGCCCGACGGGCGCGCTGCGCGAGCGCGACGATACCGAGACCGTGTTTGACGCGCTTGCTAATCCCGACAAGATCGTGCTGGTGCAGATCGCGCCTGCCGTGCGCAGCGCCTGGGGCGAGGAGCTCGGCATATCTCGCGAGGAGGCAACCGTCGAGCGTCTGGCCTGCGCACTGCGCCGCGTTGGCTTTGAGTACGTGTTCGACACCGATTTCTCGGCCGACCTCACCATTATGGAGGAGGGCTCCGAGCTGCTCGAGCGCCTAGGCGCCGCCGCTAAGGGCGAAGGCGACAGCCGCGGCTGGCCCATGTTTACGAGCTGCTGCCCGGGTTGGGTGCGCTTTGTGAAGGCGCGCTATCCGGAGTTTGTCGACAGTCTGTCCACGTCCAAGTCGCCGCAGCAGATGTTCGGCGCCATCGCCAAGACCTACTACGCCAAGGTGCTGGGCGTTGAGCCCGAGCGCTTGTTCGTGGTGTCCGTGATGCCGTGCACGGCCAAGAAGGCCGAGTGTGCGCTGCCGAGCATGGTGGGCGAGGAGGGCACGCCCGACGTGGACGTTGCGCTGACGGTGCGCGAGATGGTGCGCATGATCCGCGCGAGCCACGTGAGCGTGGACACGCTGGTCGAGGAGCCGCTCGACACGCCGCTGGGCTTTGGCACGGGCGCAGGCGTGATCTTTGGCGCCACGGGCGGTGTGATGGAAGCTGCTGTGCGCTCGGCATATTACCTGGTGACGGGTAAGAACCCGGATGCCGATTTCTTTACCGACGTGCGCGGACTCGACGGCTGGAAGGAAGCCGTCGCCGATATCGATGGCACTAAGGTGCGCGTCGCCGTGGCACACGGGCTGGGCAACGCTGAACGTCTGCTCGACGCGATTCGCGACGGCCGTGTGAGCTATGACTTCGTTGAGGTCATGGCGTGCCCGGGCGGCTGCGTCGGTGGCGGCGGTCAGCCCATTCACGACGGCTGCGAGCTGGCGGCCGAGCGCGGTCAGGTGCTGTGGGGCCTGGACGCCGCTGCGGACATTCGCTTCTCGCACGAGAACCCCGATGTTCAGGCATGCTATCGCGAGTTCTTGGGTGCGCCGCTCTCGCCGCTGGCCGAGGAGTTGCTGCATACCGACCATCATGCGTGGACGATGCCCAACGAGGGGGCGTGCTAGCGATGCGTGCGTTTGATGCCGAGATGACGCGCCGAGGATTTGCCTCGGTGCTTGCCGCGGGCGCGTTGTCGCTCGCGCTGGCTGGCTGTGGCGGCGGAGCTGCGGGGGCTGGGTCCGCCGCGGGCTCGGCTGCCACGGACGGCGCCGGTGCTGTCGCAGAGCCGGTCGAGGTGCACGTCGCCTCGCTCAAGGGGCCGACCTCGATTGGCCTGGTGCAGTTTATGGACCAGGCTGCCGATGGCGAGACGGACAATGAGTTCGACTTTGCGATCAACACTGCCGCCGACGAGATTGTGCCCAAGGTCATTCAGGGCGATATCGACATTGCCCTGGTGCCCGCCAACGTGGCGAGCGTGCTCTACAACAAGACCGAGGGCGCGGTGCAGGTCATCGACATCAACACACTGGGCGTGCTGAACGTTGTGACGGGCGACGCGAGTGTGGCCTCGTTTGGCGATCTGGCGGGCCATACCGTCTATATGACGGGCAAGGGCACCACGCCGGAGTACGTCATGAACTACCTGTTGGAGCGCGCGGGCCTGACCGGCCAGGTGACGCTCGAGTTTAAGAGCGAGCCCACCGAGGTGCTGTCGGCCCTGCTTGCCGACCCGTCCGCCGTGGGCGTGCTGCCGGAGCCGTTCAAGACCGCTGCCATCGCCAAGAGCGAAGGTAAGCTGTCGGCGCCGGTAAGCCTGACCGATGTGTGGGACGAGCTGGCAGGTGACACAGGCTCGCGCTTGCTGACGGGCGTGACCGTGGTGCGCCGCGCGTTTGCCGAGGAACATCCCGAGGCCGTGGCGGAGTTCTTGAGCTGCCATGCGGCGAGCGTTAAGGCTGTCAATGCGGCGCCGGCAGACTGGGCGCAGGCCGTGGTCGATGCCGGCATCGTGGACAACGCCAAGATCGCCGAGAAGGCGATTCCCGGGTGCATGCTTGTGTGCCAGACGGGCAAGGATATGAAGGCGGCACTTAGTGGGTATCTGCAGGTGCTGTTCGACGCGGACGCGAGCGCCGTGGGTGGTAAACTTCCGGCTGACGATTTCTACTACATGGAGTAGCCCGTGCGTGCGTTTGCTCGACAAATGACGGAGCGTATGAAGGCGGTGGCGGCAGCAGGTGCCGTCGCCGCCTTTTGGCTTGCCGTGTGGGCGCTGGCGGCGGCGCTGGTGGCGCAGCCGTTGATCTTGCCGGGACCGGGTGCTGTTGCCTTGGCGCTGCTACGCCTGGTGTGCGATGGCGATACCTGGGCGATTTTGGCGGGCTCGGG
>CABUTL010000159.1 GCA_902494375.1 uncultured Collinsella sp. | reverse complement strand
CTCGTTGCGGCGCGGCTGCGCCTATGGCACTTCAACATCATTGTCGCAGCCCCGACCCGCGGTCACGAGCGGGGGCTCCTATCTTTTTAGTGCCCTCGGATTGGGTCATAGTGTCTGTCCGCGCCAAAACATCGGCGTTGCCATGGCCCAGATGCGGCACTTGGGGACGTTCCTTTTGTGCCGGCACTTGGGGACGGTCCTTGCAGCAATCTGTCGATTGAACGTCGTTGTGTGTTCACGCTATCATGTAAGCTTAAAATTGGTTAGCCATGGCAAACGGTTAGCCATGGTGAACATAAATACAACGCCCTGTGGGCGCCGGGGGAGGAACACGGACGTGAAGCTCGATACACTCGAGATTGGAAAGGACGCCGTTGTCGCATCGGTGGCATCGGACGATCAGGCACTCCGACAGCATATTTTGGACATGGGTCTAACGCCGGGCACCGAAGTCACCATGATGAAGTACGCCCCCATGGGCGACCCGCTCGAGATCCGCCTGCGTGGCTACGAGTTGACACTGCGTAAGGACGATGCCGCTCGCATCGAGCTTGTGGGTATTCACGACACCGATGCGGGTCCGCGCGCTAACGCCGCAATCGGCACGACGGAGCATCCGGCCCTGGGCGAGGGGACGTATTCGCCCCGTGCGGCAAAGACGGCCGTGCCCGAGGGCGCGCCGCTGCACTTTGCCCTCGCCGGCAACCAAAACTGCGGCAAGACCACGTTATTCAACCAGCTGACGGGCTCCAACCAGCACGTCGGTAACTTTCCCGGCGTGACGGTCGACCGCAAAGATGGCACCATCCGTAACCATCCCGAGGCGAGCGTTACCGACCTGCCTGGCATTTACTCCCTGTCGCCGTACACAGGCGAAGAGGTCGTGAGCCGTCAGTTCATCCTCGATGAGCGCCCGGACGCCATCATCGACATCATTGACGCCACCAACATCGAGCGTAACCTGTACCTGACACTGCAGCTCATGGAGCTTGACCGTCCTATGGTCATCGCGCTCAACATGATGGACGAGGTGACCGCCAACGGCGGCGCCGTGGACGTCAACCTGCTCGAGAGCCTGTTGGGCGTGCCCGTTGTCCCCATTAGCGCTGCCCGCAACGAGGGTATCGGCGAGTTGGTGGATCATGCCTTGCACGTGGCGCGGTTCCGCGAGCGCCCCGGTCGCCTGGACTTTTGCGCGCCTGACGGTCCAGACGGCGGCGCGCTGCATCGCTGCATCCACGGCATTGCTAACCTGATCGAGGACCATGCCGTGACGGCGCACATCCCGGTGCGCTTTGCGGCGACCAAGCTGGTCGAGGGCGATGAGCTGGTGACCGAGGCGCTTCACCTGGATCGCAATGAGCTCGACGCTATCGAGCACATCATTACCCAGATGGAGGGCGAGGCCGGCACCGACCGCCTATCTGCGCTGGCCGATATGCGTTTTAGCTTTATCGGCGACGTGTGCGGGCGTTGCGTCGTCAAGCCGCACGAGAGCCGCGAGCACGTGCGCTCCGTCAAGATTGACCGCATCCTGACAGGTCGTTACACAGCCATTCCGGCGTTTCTGGTGATCATGGGCCTCGTCTTTTGGCTGACGTTTGGCGTGATCGGCGCGGCGTTGCAGGGACTCATGGAGGACGGCATCGCTGCCATCATCGCCTCGGCCGATGCGGGCCTCAAGGCGTTCGGCACCAACGACGTAGTGCGCTCGCTGGCTGTCGACGGCGTGCTTACGGGTGTGGGCAGCGTACTGACCTTCCTGCCGATTATCGTCGTGCTCTTTTTGTTCCTCTCCATTCTGGAAGACTCGGGCTACATGGCGCGCGTCGCCTTTGTCATGGACAAAGTCCTGCGTCGCTTTGGCCTGTCGGGCCGCAGCTTCGTGCCCATGCTCGTCGGTTTTGGCTGCACCGTGCCGGCTATCATGTCGACCCGTACGCTCCCATCCGAGCACGACCGTAAGATGACGGTCATGCTCACGCCGTTTATGAGCTGCTCAGCCAAGTTGCCGGTTTACGGCTTGCTGTGCGGGGCGTTTTTCCCGCAGGCGACGGTTCCCGCCATGGTCTCGCTCTATCTGATCGGTATCATGGTCGGCTGCATCGCGGCTTTGGTGCTCAACCGCACGGCATTTAAGGGCGACCCGGTGCCGTTTATCATGGAGCTTCCCAATTACCGCCTGCCGAGCGTCAAGACGACGGTGATGCTGGCATGGGATAAGGCCAAGGACTTCATCACCAAGGCCTTTACCATTATCTTTGCCGCTACGGTGGTCATCTGGTTCCTGCAGACGTTCGATATCCGCTTTAACGTGGTCGCTGACCAGTCGCAAAGCCTGCTTGCCGGTCTGGGTAGCATCATCGCGCCGGTGTTGGCCCCGCTCGGTTTTGGCGACTGGCGCGCATCCACGGCGCTCGTCACCGGACTTATCGCCAAGGAGAGCGTCATCTCGACGCTCACGGTGCTTTTGGGCGCAACCTCTCCCGCGGTGCTGTCGACCATGTTTTCGCCGTTTACCGCCTACGTGTTCTTGGTCTTTACGTTGCTGTACCCGCCCTGCGTGGCGTCCATCGGCGCCGTCAAGAGTGAGTTGGGCGCGCGCTATGCCGTGGCTGTATTCGCGTTTCAGGTGACGGTCGCCTGGATCGTGGCGTTTGTCGTGCATTCGGCGGGCATATTGCTGGGGTTGGCTTAGTTATGAATTGACGGCGCAACCTCTGTGTATCGAATTGTTTTCGGCCCCGCATCTGTACTGACGGATGCGGGGCCGTTGCTATATAATCGCCTCCGCTCAAAACGATTGGAGACGTTATATATGACTCAGACAAGGCAAGACGGCATCACGCTCAAGCAGTGGCTCCCACTCGTCGGGCTCACCTGCTGTGCGTTCGTGTTCAACACGTCGGAGTTTATGCCCATCGGCCTTTTGACTGATATCGCCGCGTCGTTCTCGCTCACCGAGGCCCAGGCGGGCATCATGATCTCGGTCTATGCCTGGGGCGTCATGCTGCTGTCGCTGCCGCTCATGGTGTTCGCCTCGCGCTTTGAGTTCAAGCGGATGCTGCTGGGCGTGCTGGCCGTGTTCTCGCTCGGTCAGTTCCTGTCCGCTGTGGCGCCGACCTATCCCATCCTGGTCTGCGCGCGCCTGGTGGTCGCTTGCGCACATGCCGTGTTCTGGTCAGTCGCCTCGATTATGGCCTCGCGCCTGGTCGACACTCGCCACGGCGCGCTCGCCATCAGCATGATCGCTACGGGCTCGTCCATCGCGCAGATCTTTGGCCTGCCGCTCGGTCGCGCCATTGGCTTGGCCGTGGGCTGGCGCATGACGTTTGCCGTGGTCGGGGGCCTCTCAGCCATCGCGGTCGTCTACCAGGCAGCGGTGTTCCCGGCCATGCCGGCGGGTGAGCGCTTTACTGTCAAACAGCTGCCCGAGCTGCTCAAGAACCCGCTCCTCATCGCGCTCTACGCAGTCACGGTCTTCATGGCGACCGGCTATTACGCAAGCTACAGCTATATCGAGCCCTTCCTGGCGCAGGTCGCGCACGTCGATGCGGGCGCCATTACCATGACGCTGACGGCGTTTGGCTGCTCTGGTTTGCTCGGAAGCTGGCTGTTTGGCCGCCTGTTCGATGGGCATCGCTTCCCGTTCTTGGCTATCACGCTCTCCGGCGTGCCGGTGGCCCTGCTGCTCATGGGGCCGGCCGCATCGTCGCTCGTGACAGTGCTTGCCGTCTGCGCACTGTGGGGTTGCTGCGCCACGGCCTTTAACGTGGCGTTTCAGGCCGAGCTCATCAAGCACACGCCGGCAGATTCGTCGGCCGTCGCCATGTCGATCTTCTCGGGCCTGTTTAACCTCGGTATTGGCACGGGCACCGCAATCGGCGGCGCCGTGGTTTCGGGTCCCGGTATCGCTTGGATCGGCTTCGCGGGCGGGGCGATTGCCGTCGTGGGCGTCATCCTCGCCATCACCGTGCTGTTCCCGGCCATCCGCCGCGCCAAGCCCGTCGCCTAATCACGTCCCCTCCTCAGTTGCGGTGGAATAGTTCCTGTTTAAGGCCTCTGAAGGCTCAGGCAGGAACTATTCCACCGCAACTTATTGTGGGGGAGAGGATACAAGCTGGGCATACAATGGATGTCGTTGTGTTGAGCTTACCGGGAGGTTGCTATGTGGGCATACGAGACGACGTTCTATCAGGT
>CABUTL010000158.1 GCA_902494375.1 uncultured Collinsella sp. | reverse complement strand
GAGCCGTTCTTGCCGTTCGTGTCATAGCCCTCGACGATGCCACCGATCAGGAAGCTCGGATCCAGACCCATGCGGTCGAGCATGGTGGCGCACATCGAAGACGTGGTGGTCTTGCCATGCGTGCCGGCAACAGCGACGGTGGTGTAGCCGTGGCCCAAAGCAGAGAGCATCTTGGCACGGGGCCACACGGGAATACCAAGCTCGCGAGCGCGCACGAGCTCGGGGTTGGACTCCGGAATAGCGGTGGAGACAACAACCACGTCGGGCTTGACCTCGTCGATCGTGGCGGCCTCATGGCCCACATGCACCTTCACACCAGCGCGGGTAAGCTGGCGGATATAACGTGACGTCTTAAGGTCGGAGCCGGTAACGGCATAACCGCGCTCGTGCAGAACAAGGGCGATGCCGCTCATGCCGGCGCCGCCGATACCGATAAAGTGGGCGCTCTTAAACTCGGGCGCGGAGGTTGCAGTCTGGGAATCAGCCATGTGCTCGTGTACTCCTTGCGTAAACACTGCCTGTAACCCGTTAACTGTACCGCACCTACCGCATCAGCGCGAGGGCGACCGACGATATCCCGTCTAACTAACGCAAACCCTCTACCGCATCCGCCAGAAGAGCGGCGGCCCTATCCTGAGCCAGACCACGCGCCGCCTGACGCATGGCGTCGCGCGCCGCCGCGTCATCGACCAGGTGCAGCAGTTCATCGGCAAAGGCAGAACCGTCGATATCGGCATCGGCGCAGAGCACACCGGCCCCGGCGTCGACCAGATAACGGGCATTGGTGGTTTGGTGGTCGGCCGTCGCATGCGGGTACGGCACGAGCACCGAAGGCACGGCGAGTGCAGCGATCTCGGCCACGCTCGATGCGCCCGAACGCGAGAGCACCAAATCGGCAGCAGCCAGCATATCGCCCATGTTGTCGATGTAAGGCTGGACGCGGTAACGCTTCGCCTCCTCGGGCGTCAGCGCCAAAGCGCGCTCGGTCTCCTCAAAGCCGTCGGCACCCGTCGAATGCAACACATAGAGGTTCTTGCGCGAAAGCAGCTCGTTTTTGAGCGAGACCACGCGCTCGTTGAGGTGCTGGGCGCCAAGTGAACCGCCAAAGACGAGCAGCAGCGTAGCGTCCTCGGGAACGCCAAGTGCCTTGCGGCCGCGAGCGCGATCGCCCTCGATCACCGAGCGACGTACGGGGTTGCCGGTCATGAGCACGTGGTCAGGGTCACCTTCGCGTTCAAAGACCGAGCGCGCTGCCGGCACCGAGATGCACACGCAGGCGGCGTGGGAGTTCATCATCTTATTGGCCAGGCCCGGAACAGAGTTCTGCTCATGCAGCAGATACGGAACGCCCGCGCCCTTGCACCACCCCAGCAGCGGAACCTCGACATAGGCACCAAAACCGATGGCGGCATCGGGCTTGCCGACCTTTGAGAAATGACTGGCGAGCGCACGCTTGGCCTTGTTGACACGCCACAGCGAGGTGAGCGCCGTCCAAGGGCGGGAGCGGTCGAAGCCCGTGACCGTAATGGGCACAAAATCAAACCCAGCGTCGGGGACCAGACGACCCTCGAGCTTGCGCGACTGGCCCACGAACACAACGTGGTGACCACGGTCACGCAGCTCTTCGGCCAAGGCGAGCGCGGGGTTGATGTGTCCTGCCGTGCCGCCGGCTGCAATAGCAACGGTCATTTTATCGGTCATGGTAGTCCCTTCGTACACGCGGTCCCTGGTCGTCGGTGCGCAGACGCGCCGACGGGTCCAAGTTCAAATCGATTCGATTATATCCGCCGCCCGCGTTGCGAGGGCTGGGGCGCTGCGGACGGCCTTGCGGAGCCGTTCGCGAGCGTGGACGAGCTGCCGGCTCGGATGCAGAACCATCCAGAACGGTAAAGCCGCTACGCGAAGGTCGTTCACCGCGCACATGGGCTACGCCGGCGGTGCTCTCGTCCATAACGGCAAAGCTCTCACGACGACGGTCATACTCATCGCGGCGGGCGCTCTCGTACGAAACGCGCAGGATCAACCCGGCAAGCATAAGCGACACAATAATCGATGAACCGCCGTAGCTAATAAACGGCAACGGTTTGCCCGTCATGGGAAAAACGTTGAGGATGCCCAGCGCGTTAATCAAAAACTGCACTGCGAGAATGACCGCGGAGCCAGACGCCATGAGCGCGCCCCGACGATCGGTCGCCTGCTCGGCAATGCGAAACGCCGAGTAGATCAGCATCGCAAACACCAAGAAGAACAGCACGGTTCCGACAAAACCGACTTCCTCGCCAATGATGGCCAAGATGTAGTCGTTGTGTGCCTCGGGCAGATACGAGTACTTCATGGTTGAGTTGCCGATGCCACGGCCGAACAGACCGCCCGAGGCAAAGGCCATGATGGCAAGCGTGGCCTGATAGCCGTCACCATACTCGTCGGCCCAAGGGTTCAAGGCAACCTGAATACGCACCATACGGTATGGCTCTGCGACAAGCGCAATCACGATCACGAGAATGCCGAAGATTAGCACGCCGATGATAAATCTGGGGTCGAGACCCGCAAACAACGCCATGCACATGAGGGTCAACAGGATAATCAGGACGGTACCGAAATCGGGCTGGATAAAGATCAGAAAGAGCGAAATGCCCAGGTAGATGCCCATCTTGCGAAGGAATTCGTTGATGTTGCCACCGGGCGAAAAGAAGCGATCAAGCATGATGGCCGAATACGCAATGGCAAATGGCTTTAAAAACTCGGAAGGCTGGAACTGAATACCGGCGATGTTGAGCCAGCGCGTGGCGCCACGGCTGCCGCTGCCCACCAAGAACACCAGAAGCAGTAGCCCTATCATGCCGATAAGGATGATCCTGAGCATATCCTCCCCAAACCAGCTGTCCGGCAAAACGCGCACGATGGCAATCAGCGCCAGAACACCGACCACGGCAAACGCGGCCTGTCGACCCAGAAAAAACGTCGCCGAGCCATTCTCATGCAGCGCCTCGACCGAAGACGCCGAGTACACCATCAGCAGGCCAAAGCATACCAAGGTAAACAAGCAGGCCATGAATATCAAACGGGGGCGCATGATACGGGCGGGAACGCCGGCAATATAGCGTTCGCTAAACGACTGCCCACCGCGGCTGGAACGCGGTGTGATGCGACGTGAGGAAGCACGGTCCGAGTCGGGCCTCCTCATACCTTGTCGGGGGCTCTCCTCTCTCACCGCAACCCCTATTCCATTTGTGATTTCGCTGCAGCGGCAAGCTGGGCCACGTAGTCCTTAAACACGCGGCCGCGCTCCTCATAGCCCGAGAACTCATCGAACGAAGAGCAGGCAGGAGAAAGTAAGATCACGTCACCACGGCTCGACAGCGAACGGGCGACGTCCACGGCGTCGCGTAGGTCATCCGCCTGGGCGATATCCACATCGCCATCGACATCGGCCTCGTCCATAGCGGCGGTGAAGCGCTCGCGCGCATCGCCAAAGCAGACGACCGAGCGCACGTTGTCCATAACGACGCGCGCGAAGTCCGTGAGCGGCGTGCCCTTATCGTGGCCGCCGAGCAGCAAGATCACGTCGTCATCGGGAAATGCCGTCAGCGCCTTCTCGACCGCATCGGTGTTGGTCGCCTTGGAATCGTTGACGTAGCGCACGCCGTCAATCTCGCCACACGGTTCCACGCGGTGCTCGAGCGGCTGGAACGAGGCAAGACCGCGGCAGACACCATCGACATCGGCACCGACCGCCAAGGCAGCCGTGGCAGCGCACAGGGCATTGATAACATTGTGATGGCCCGAGATCTTGAGCTCGGATGTAGCGATGAGCGGGGTCTCGACGCCTTTCAGACGCACGATCATCTTGCCATCGCGCACAAAGGCGGCATCCTCGCCCTCAGGCTCGTCAAAGGCAACCTTGCAGATGCGACGACCCGGCGTGTAGATGTACTCATCGAACTCGTGAATGCCGGCGTCTTCGACGTCGACAACCACCAGATCGTCATCGACCATATTGTCAAACAGTTTGACCTTGGCAAGCGCATAGTTCTTATGGCTCTTATGCCAGCCCAAGTGGTCGGGAGTGATGTTGAGCAGCACCGCCACGCGGGGGTGGAGCTCGGTGGTCGTAGCAATCTGATAGCTCGAGAGCTCAGCCACAAACCACTCGTTGTGGGCTCGGCCGTCAATCTCGTTGACCGGCGGCTCGCCGATGTTGCCGACAGCAACGCTGGCCTCGCCGGCAGCCTTAAG
>CABUTL010000157.1 GCA_902494375.1 uncultured Collinsella sp. | reverse complement strand
GCTCAACCTGCGGGATTTCCGCGCTTGTCAAGAGACTAGTCGTTGGGGACGTTCTTAAACGACTGGTCATTCAAGAACGTCCCCAATGACTACCCGCAGAATGAGCGTGGCCGACAGCCGCGCGGCACCGGTCCGCGTGGCGGCGTATAATCGGCGGCAGATGATTCTGACGTTAGGAAACCATGACCGATAGCATGCAGCAGATGGCGCTCGACACGCTCGGCGCCTATTTTGGCTACACCTCGTTTCGCCCGGGACAGGATCGCATGGTGGATGCGATCCTTGCCGGCCGCGATGCGCTCGGCGTTATGCCCACAGGCGCCGGCAAGTCCATTTGCTACCAGGTGCCTGCGCTTATGCTGCCCGGCATCACCTTTGTGGTGAGCCCGTTGCTGTCGCTTATGGAGGACCAGACCCGCGCGCTGCTCGCGGCGGGTGCGCGCCCCAGTTATCTCAACTCCAGTCTTACCCCGGCTCAGCAAAATACCGTGCTCAAGCGGGCGCGCGAGGGCCGTTATCAGCTTATGTACGTGGCACCCGAGCGTCTGCTCGAGCCGCGCTTTTTAGCCTTTGCGCAGGAAGCCGCGGCCGAAGGCGGCATAGGCGTGCCACTCGTGGCCATTGACGAGGCTCACTGCGTGAGCCAGTGGGGCCAGGATTTCCGTCCCGCTTACCTGCAGATTCGTGAGTTTATCGATTCGCTGCTGCGGCGCCCCATCGTGGCGGCCTTTACCGCCACGGCGACCGAGCGTGTACGCGCCGATATCCAGCAAATGCTCGGCCTGCAAAACCCGGCGACCGTGGTGACGGGCTTCGACCGCAAGAACCTCTACTTCGGTTGCGAAGAGATGGGCGACAAGGCCAAGACCGCGTGGGTGCGCGACTATGTGATCGCGCATTCGAGTGAGAGCGGCATCGTGTATTGCTCGACCCGCAAGACGGTCGACGCGCTGGCAGGCGAGCTTGCCGAGGCACTGGGCCCCAGCGGCATTCGCGTGGGCCGCTACCATGCCGGCATGGGCAACGATGCCCGCCGCCAGAGTCAGCGTGCCTTTATCGACGACGACATTCAGGTGATGGTTGCCACCAACGCCTTTGGCATGGGTATCGACAAGCCCAACGTGCGCTATGTGATTCACAACAACGTGCCCGAGAGCATCGAGGCGTACTACCAAGAGGCAGGCCGCGCTGGCCGCGATGGCGATCCGGCCAGCTGTCACTTGCTGTGGAACGGTAACGATTTTCGCATGCGCCGCTTTTTGATCGACCGCGGCGATGCGGCCGACGAGGCGCTTGACGACGAGCAGCGCGCGTGGGCGCTCCAGAACCGTTATCGCCTGCTCAGCCAGATGGAGGGCTACTGCAATACCACCGGCTGCCTGCGCGAATACATGCTGCGCTACTTTGGCGACGAAGCCGCGGCCGAGCATGCGGTTGCGGCTGCTGCGGGCGGCACCGCAGACGACGCCGAGGGCTGCGGCAACTGCAGCAACTGCCTTACGCAGTTCGAGGTCGAGGACGTCACCGATATGGCCCGCGCCGCTGTGCGCTATGTGGCCGCGCGTCCCATGCGCTTTGGCAAGTCGCTGATCGCCGATGTGCTTCACGGCGGCAACACCGAGCGCATTCGCCAGATGCATCTGGACGAGGACCGCGGCTACGGTGAGCTGTCGGGCGAATCGGTCGGGCGCATCAAGGACATCATCGGCCAGCTGTGCGGCCGCGGTTACTTGGCCACCTCGCAGGGGCAGTACCCGGTCGTGGGGCTGGGCCCGCGTGCCATCGAGGTCGAGGACGAGGCGTTCGCCTTTACCGTTAAACGTCGCGCGTCCAAGCGCAAGGCCTCGGCCCGCGCCCGCCGTGCGGTTGATCTGCTGCGCGAGGAGGCCGAGCTGGATCAGCGCCCGCGCGTGGGTGACGATGCCGAGCTGTTCGAGCGCCTGCGCGCCCTCCGCAAGGAGATCTCGACGGAGCTGGAGATGGCGCCGTATATGGTCTTCTCCGACAAGGCCCTGCGCGGCCTGTGCCGCCTGCGCCCGCAGACACGCGACGAGCTGATCCAGGTTAACGGCATTGGCGAGAAAAAAGCCGACGCCTTTGGCGAGCAGTTTATGACGGCGATTGAAGAGTTTGAGTCCGAGCATGCGCGGGATGGGGCATAACGATGGCTTTCGATAGCAAGACCGACCGTACTGACGTGTCCGCCGTGCCGCTGTACCAGCAGGTCATGGACGACCTAAAGGGCGAGATCGCGCGCGGCGTGTACGCTGCCGGCTCGCGCATTCCTTCCGAGATGGAGCTCGCGAAGTCCTACGGCGTGGGGCGCGTCACCGTGCGCCGTGCCATCGAGGAGCTGTCGCGCGTGGGGTATCTCAACCGCCAGCAGGGGAGGGGTACCTTTGTGTGCGCTCCCAAGCTCAAGCGCAAGATTCGCCAGAAGGGTGACGTCCAGAGCTTTACTGAGGGTTGTGCTGCCAACGACATGGTGCCGGGTGCGCGTCTGGTGTCGCGCACGGTGGTCGCGGCGACGCACGAGGATGCGGCGTTCTTTGGCGCGGAGCCCGGCTGCGAGCTTATCGTGGTCGAACGCGTGCGCACAGCCGACGGCATCCCTGTCATGCTTGAGAACAACGCCTTTGTGCTCGCCGACCATCCCTATCTGCAGACGCTTGCCGACAAGGACCTCACGGACAATTCCATCTTTGCGCTCGTTGCCGAGCATTCGGGTCGCGCGCCGCTCAAGTCCGACCCCTGCACCGTGGAGATTGCGCTTGCCGATGCTCAGGCGGCCCCGCTGTTGGAGGTGCCGGTCGGTGAGCCGCTCTTCTATATGGAGGCGTACTTTACCGATGAGGACGAGCGCCCCTTGCTGCTCGGCCGCCAAAAGATCGTGGGCTCGCGCTACGTGTTCGACATCTAACGTCCACAGATAGAACAACATAGAACAAATTTGCTAAGATGACTTCACGGGCGTTGTTGCACGTGTTATAAATAGGACAACATAGAACGACAGCAGGTACGAGCTGCCGTCGCTCAAAACCGCCGCACAAGGAGGAGCATCAGGATGAACGCACACGATCTGATTCAGGAAATCATCGAGCGCAAGGGCAAGATTGAGAACGTCTTTTGGATCGCCTGTGGCGGTTCGATGATCGACCTGATGCCGGCCAACGAGCTGCTCAAGCGCGAGGCCACCACGTTCACCTCGACGGTCTACACGGCACGCGAGTTTTGCCTGATGGCCCCCAAGAGCCTAGGGCCGAAGTCGCTCGTTATTGCCTGCAGCCACAGCGGCAACACGCAAGAGGTCGTCGATGGCTGCGAGATGGCGTTGGCTGCCGGCGCCGAGGTCGTCGCCATGACCGACTGCGAGGGCTCCAAGATTGACAACAGCAAGTGGATCACCTGGGTCTACCCGTGGGGCGAGGGCGTGCCGCAGGCCGAGGTGCCGCAGGGCATCGGCGCTCTGATCGCCGCCGAGCTGCTCGACCAGCAGGAAGGCTACGAGGCACTCGCCGACATGTACGAGGGCCTCAAGCAGATGGATGCGCTGCTGCCCGCCGCCCGCGAGAAGGTCAACGCCGAGCTGGGCGCCCGCTTTGCCGAGCTCTGCCAGCAGCACAAGTTCTTCTATATCCTGGGCTCCGGACCCAACTTTAGCCAGACCTACGCCATGGCCATCTGCTCGCTCATGGAGATGCAGTGGCAGCACTGCTGCTACATCCACTCCGGCGAGTACTTCCACGGCCCGTTCGAAGCCACCGAGCCCGGCGTGTTCTACTTTGTGCAGCTTGGCGCGGGCGAGTGCCGCCCCATGGAGGAGCGCGCTCTTGCGTTCCTCAACACGCACACCGACACGATCATGGTGCTCGACGCGCTCGAGTACGGCGTGGGCGAGGTACCTGCCAGCGTGCGTTCGTACCTGGAGCCGATCTTCTTCTACAACATGAGCTGCGAGCTGCGCGCCGCCCGCGGCAAGGTCTTCGACCACAGCCCCGAGGTTCGTCGCTACATGGGCATCGAGCAGTACTAATATACCGGGAATAGCCTCTCACGACGGGGTCTGCGCTGCGCGCAGGCCCCGTTTTGCGTTGTGGCGGCCGGATTCGTGTCTGCGCGAAAACGAAGGTGAATACTTTTCCGCGAAGTGAACGACCTATTTTGGACCCCCGAAGCATCCACACTTTTTGACGCCAAAACTGCAGGAAAAACTTGGCGAAACCGCAGGAAGCGGCGT
>CABUTL010000156.1 GCA_902494375.1 uncultured Collinsella sp. | reverse complement strand
TGTGGCGGTTTTCGACAAAAAGAAGCCGCCCCGATAACAGAGGCGGCATCAAGCAAGCCTATTTATTAGCGTCCCTCAAGACCCAACGAAAACGCAGCGATGGAATCGAGAACCGACAATAGCCCGTTCGCACAGATAGAGGCGGAGATTCAAGGTCAGAGTCCGGCTTAAACGGCTTAGCTATCGCACGTCACAACGTTCTCGTCGTCCTCCCTATCGTATTTATAGTGCTTACTGTGAAAATAGTGAGTTTAGTGAGAATAGTATCGCTCAAGACTCGTGAACTGAATTATTGACCTCTCGCCCAGAATGAGTGGGGCAAATATTCCTATTAGAGGTCAAATCGAAGCCCAATAGGGCCTTTTCGCCCCGTCATTTCGACCGATCGCTTTCTTTTGAATATTGTCGTAAGCTGGTATCACTTATCTTAATGAATGCATACTGTTTGCGAGGTACCCGCCGTGAAACGCTCCACCTATATCGGCCTGCTCGTCTTAGCGTTTGCGATTACCGCAGTCGGCGTAGGAATTATCTATCTCGCATTTCTCCCTGCCTCGGCAACGCAGGCGGCGGTTGAAACCGTAAGCTACCCCATCGAAATCCTCACCGATATCGTCAAACCCGATTCGATCACCGTCGATTTCGACGGTACGCCCGCAGCGCTTGGGGTCAGTAACTATCCCCGAATCGAACTTGGAGCCACGCGCTATACCCAAAATGAGCAGCTTATCGGTAAGGCAACCAGTTTACTCAAAGGCAAGACGTTTAAGCGGTGGTACGGCGCCGCAACATATCGAGCCAAGAACGGCCAAATGGTTGGCGGGTATCATTCGACCCTTGAGCTCGATGCGGCAAACGGGAGCAAATTGTGCAACGTCTCATACGACCCCGGCTGCGTGGACAATGAAGGACCGGGGGTCTATATCTCGGATGGCGACGTAATCTACGTCATGGAGGGCGACCAGACGGCAGTCGTCGATTTTATGGATCGGTGTACCGAGGATGCCTACGAACAAACCTGCGAGCCCGATCCGCAGACAGCGCGCAACAGTGGCTCGGCACGCACTTGGCTATTTGACGATGAAATAACCTGGACCCCATCGAAATAAGGACCCGCCGGGCAGGCACCTTTGTGGTGGTTTCGGCTCCGATGTTCCACTGTCTCGATCTGTAACATCTAGCGGCCCTTTTCGATCCTAGATGTTACAGATTGAGATGAAATGATCGGCGGCGATCGTTTGTCTCAATCTGTAACAACCGCTCGTCAAATAGGGGCCCAGATGTTACAGGTCGAGACAAACGGAACCACCGCAAAGGCGCCTACCCCTTCATGGTGGTTTTCGACAAAAGAAGCCGCCCCGATAACAGAGGCGGCATCAAGCAAGTCTATTTATTAGCGTCCCTCAAGACCCAACGAGAACGCAGAAATGTAGCCCGGGGCTTACCCTTTCCCGAACGCGACCCTCGCGAAGCGCGTGAGCGGGCGGGAAAGGGTAAGCCCCGGGCGGACAATTAAGTGCGTTACTCGGCAGCGGCCTTGAACTTGTTGTAGTTGATCAGGCAGCCGGCCTTGACGATGGCACGCTCCTCTGCCGTCATATCGGCAATGTAGAGCTCAATCTGCTCGACCGCACCGTCGGCGCGCACCACGTAGGCGGCGATGTCCTTTAGGTCACCGTCGAGCGCGGCACGGATACCCGGCACAAAGACATAGTCGCCCACCTCAAAGCTGGGCTCGGCCTCCATCTGGAAGGGCACCATACCCCAGTTCATCACGTTGGAGCGATAGCGCTTGGTGGCGTACTCGTGGACGATGTTGGCCAGACCGCCGATCACGCGCTGACAGCTCGCGGCCTGCTCGCGGGCGGAACCGTCACCGGGCTTCTTGGCGTAGAGCATGGAGCCGTACTCAGTCGTTTTGGCATCGGCAGCGACACCCGCGCCGGCCAGCGCCTCAAACACACCAGCAAGCTCGGTATCGAGCGCGGCCAAGTCGCCCGCGGACTCGCCAGCCACGCGGCGCTTCTCCACGGCGTCGACCTCCTTGGAACGGCCCACGTAAGCCGGGTCGCGGCGGCTGAGCGTAAACTCGGCCAGGCCCAGCGGGTTGGAGCGGAAGGAGCTCGTCTCGCCCGAAGGAATGAGTTCGTCAGTCGTGGTGACCGGGTCCATGATCTTGGAGCACACCTTGAGCAGGATGTCGTCGCCGAGGGGCTCCATCGCGGGCCACGGCTTGATGTTGGGGCCTTCGACCAGCTCGTCGGCAGGCTCCGCCTTGCCAAAGCCCCAGTACACGCGCTTCTTGTAGAGAGCGTCGTCAAAGGTGTACTCGCAGGCCTCGTCCCAAGTCTCCTCGGGCAGGTCGGTCGCCGGCGTCAGGATGCCGCCGTTGGCGGCCGTCGCCGCAATGGAGCGGGCGTCCATCAGGGCCACGGCGCTCAGCTGGCCATTGCCCGGCTTGGAACCCTCGCGGTTGGGGAAGTTGCGCGTAGTGTGGCGGATCGAAAGACCATTGTTGGCGGGCGTGTCGCCGGCGCCGAAGCACGGGCCGCAGAATGCCGTGCGCACAATCGCGCCGGCCTCCATAAGGTCGTAGATATAGCCGCGGCGTGTAAGCTCGAGTGCCACGGGCTGGCTCGTGGGATAGACCGACAGCGAGAACTCGCCGCAGCCGGTGTTGGCGCCCTTGAGCACGCGGGCAGCCTGGACCACGGAGTCGTAGTTGCCGCCCGAGCAGCCGGCGATAACGCCCTGCTGCACGTGCAGCTTGCCGTCGACGATCTTGTCGAGCAGGCTAAAGTGCGTCTTGCCCTCGCCGATCTTGGCGGCCTCAAGCTCCACCTCATGCAGGATGTCCTCGAGGTTCTCGTTGAGCTCGTCAATCTCAAAGCCGTTGGAAGGATGGAACGGCAGCGCGATCATGGGCTTGATGCTCGACAGGTCAACCTCGACGCAGCCGTCGTAGTAGGCGACATCGGCGGGCTTGAGCTCGCGGTAGTCGTCGCCGCGGCCGTGCATGGTCAAAAACGCGCGCGTGTCCTCGTCGGTGGCCCAGATGCTCGACAGACAGGTGGTCTCGGTGGTCATGACATCGACGCCGTTGCGGTAGTCGGTCGTCATGCTCGCGATACCGGGGCCCACGAACTCCATTACCTTGTTCTTGACGTAGCCCTTGGCAAAGACGGCGCGGATGATGGCGAGCGCCACATCGTGCGGGCCGACGCCGGGGCGCGGGGCACCCGTGAGGTAGATGGCGACAACGCCGGGATAGGCAACATCGTAGGTGTCGCGCAGCAGCTGCTTTGCCAGCTCGCCGCCGCCCTCGCCCACGGCCATGGTGCCTAGGGCACCGTAGCGGGTGTGCGAGTCGGAGCCCAGGATCATTTTGCCGCAGCCCGCAAACTTTTCGCGCATGTACTGATGGATGACTGCAAGGTGCGGGGGCACAAAGATGCCGCCGTACTTTTTAGCAGCGGACAGTCCAAAGCGGTGGTCATCCTCGTTGATAGTGCCGCCCACAGCGCACAGGCTGTTGTGGCAGTTGGTAAGCACATACGGAATGGGGAATTTCTCCAGACCGGATGCGCGGGCTGTCTGGATAATGCCAACAAAGGTGATGTCATGGCTGGCCATGGCGTCAAACTTGATCTTCAGGTTATCGGCATCGCCGCTGGTGTTGTGGGCCTGCAGAATGCTGTAAGCCATGGTACCGGTCTTTGCGTTTGCAACGGCTGCTGCATCAAAGCCTTTTGCGGCCAGCGCGGCAGATGCATTGCCGTCTGCCGGCACCCACTCCCCGCGGGCATAGTATGCACCGCCGGTGCTGCACTTGATCATATCCAACATCTCGATTCGCCTCTCTTTTTGATTTTCCCGCCCGCCCTCTGTTGCGGGCACTGCCCCGGCAGAACGGTACACCGTCTGATCTGCCCTATCCTGCCGCACTGCCAAAGCAGGCGGCAACGGCCCCAAAGCCGTGTTTGAATATTATTATAGCATGAAACGCCGGAAAGAAAAAGCACTTTTTTCAAATGAACTGTGAAGGAAGGATGAAGAGACGGACTCTGCGCCGCTCTCTTCCCTCGTCCGGCACAAAAGAAACAAGCCCGAACTGCTGCAAAACAGCCCCTGCAAAAAATGAGACAGGCTTTCCCGAAAAGGATCGCCTGTCTCGTTGTCAGGTATTTTCATCCCGAAGCATTGCCAGAAATTCTGCCTCGGTCAGAACGGGAATCCCGAGTGTCT
>CABUTL010000155.1 GCA_902494375.1 uncultured Collinsella sp. | reverse complement strand
GGCGGCAGGTTGAGGAGCTCGTCGCCGGGACGGTGCAGGCAGACCTTCCTGAGCTTGCCGATCTCGGAAGGCACGTGCAGACCTTTCGTCATGGCCTCCTACCTTTCTTTCGGGCCCTTCGGCCGAATCTCTCAGCGCCCTTCCATAGCGGACGCTGCTTGCTGACAGCTCTAGTTATATCCAAATTCCACCCGCAATTCCACCTCGCCCCCGAACGGTCAACAAAGTGCGATGAACGGTATATCGCATGAGATTCCCCCATAATGTACTTCGGCGTTCTAAAGTAACTTTTCTAAGGTAAACGCTCTTTTTTCCTAAAAACTATTTGCAATTGCATCTCTAAACTTTTGATTCAGAATTGCATAGCTAAATCGGTTTTATGTATATAAATGATGTTTGTTTACGTTTCCGCCTGCATTCAATGATATTCAGCTATCCATCATTCTTATTCACACTTACGTACCAGTTGAGTGAGGATATAGACCGCTTGCAGACGAGCAGGGCGTCAGTCCTATGACTTGTCAGCGTAAGAAGTAGGTAAAGATACCGTTCGCACAATACGTCCGTGCCACAAGTCGACTAAATTGAGACAATAGTGAATAGGGTTAGGCTACCGTCCCCTGCGGGGACTGAACGGACAGATGCATATGCCGAGCAAAATCGAAAAAAAGCAAGCCGCCGCAAAGCTGCGCAAACCGCCTCGCGACTTCTCGTACACGCAGAACCGAGAGCTCAGCTGGCTACGCTTTGACAACCGTGTGCTTGACGAAGCCTTCGATGAGACCGTTCCGCTGTTCGAGCGTCTAAAGTTCGTGTCGATTTTCGAGTCTAACCTCGACGAGTTCCTTATGGTGCGCGTGGGCGGCCTGTCCGATCTGGCAGAGCTCAAAAAGCAACCTGTCGACAACAAGAGCAATATGACCGCCTCCGAACAGGTCGATGCTGTCATGGCCGAAATGCCCGGGCTCCTTACCCGTTGGGAGTCCATCTTTAAGAGCATCGAGGGCAAGCTCGACACCTTGGGCGTTCACCGCGCCCGCATCGATTCGCTTACGCCCGAGGAGCGCACCTTTGTAACCCGCTACTTCCAGGCCTACGTGTCGCCGGTCATCTCGCCGCTGGTCATCGATCCTCGCCACCCCTTCCCCAACCTACGCAATGGCGCGCTCTATCTGGCCTGTGGTCTGGACGGCGCCACCGACGAGGAGAGCCTGCTGGGCCTTATCGAGATTCCCGCCTCGATGAACCGCGTGGTCGAGATCCCCTCGCCCACCGGCACCTACTCCTACATCTTGCTCGAGGACGTCATCCTCGCCTGCCTGGACAGCTGCTTTGGCTCCTACAAGCCACTCGACCGCGCACTCATCCGAGTCACCCGCAACGCCGACATCGATCCAGACGGCGAGGGCGTCGAAGAGGAAGAGGACTACCGCCAGCACATGAAGCGCATCCTCAAGAAGCGCCTGCGTCTGCAGCCGGTAGTGCTCGCGGTCTCGGGGTCGCTCGAGAAGGCGACGCTCAAGACCATCCGCAAGGCACTCGAGCTTTCGCGCCGCTCGGTCTTTACCTGCGATATCCCGCTCGACCTGGGCTACGTCTTTGGCATTGAGGGCAAGATTCCCGAGCACCTGCGCAACGAGCTGCTCTTTACGCCGTTTAGGCCGCAGCCCAACCCCACCATCGATATGACCCGCTCCATCCGCGAACAGGTGCTGCAGGGCGACAAGCTGCTCTTTTATCCCTACGAGGCCATGAACCCCTTCCTGGATCTGGTGCACGAGGCCGCCTACGACCCCGAGTGCATCTCGCTGCGCATCACGCTCTACCGCGTGGCCAAGCAGAGCCGCCTGTGCGAGTCGCTGATCGATGCTGCCGAGAACGGCAAAGAGGTCACGGTGCTCATGGAACTTCGCGCCCGCTTTGACGAGCAGAACAACATCGAGTGGGCCGAGCGTCTGGAAGAGGCAGGCTGCACCGTCATCTATGGTTCCGAGGGCTTTAAATGCCACTCAAAGATCTGCCAGCTCACCTATCGCGAGGGCATGGCGCTCACCCGCCTCACGCTTTTGGGCACCGGCAACTTTAACGAGAAGACGGCCAAACTCTACAGCGACTTTATGCTCATGACCGCCCATCCCGGCATCGGCGAGGACGCCAACCTGTTCTTCCGCAATCTGTCGCTGGGCAACCTGCGCGGCGACTACCGCTTCCTGGGTGTGGCGCCCGTCGGACTGAAACCGCTCATCATGCGCGGTCTGGATCGCGAGATTCAGCGCGCTCTCGCTGGCGAGCCCGCCCGTGTGTTCTTTAAGCTCAACTCGCTCACCGACCGCGAGGTTATCGACAAGATCGCCGAGGCATCGTGTGCCGGCGTGCGCGTAGACATGATCATCCGCGGCATCTCGTGCCTCAAGCCCGGTGTTCCGGGCAAGACCGAGAACGTGCGTGTCCGCTCCATCGTCGGACGCTTTTTGGAGCACGCGCGCGTCTATGCTTTCGGCGTGGACTCGGACATGATTTACCTGAGCTCGGCAGACATGATGACGCGCAACACCGAGCACCGCGTGGAGATTGCCTTCCCCGTGCTCGACCCCACCTGCCGCGCCCTAGTGCACGAGTACATGGGCATGCAGCTGCGCGACAACGTGAAGGCCCGCAGCCTCACGAGCGACGGCACCTGGGTCCCCGTGGAGCGTGCAGAGGGTGAGAAACCCTTCAACTCGCAGGAAGCCCTGCTGGAGCGTGCCTATTGCAACGCCGAGGCCGCCGCGCAGCAGCACGCACAGGAGAAGGAACGTGTGGCCGAGGAGGCCATTCAGGCCGAGGTTGAACACGGGGCAGCTGCCAAACCGGAAGCGGTTGCAGCTCCCCCGGTGAATGAGCCCGAGGCTGCCGCAGAGCCCGCCGTGGAGAAAGCGCCCGAGCCCGCTACTGCGACTCCGGAGGCCGCCGCCGAGGCAAAGCCCGCCCCTGCTCCTGAGCCGCAGCCGGCCACACCCAAGGTCCAAGAGGTCCAGGCGACCGTCATTGAGCCCGAGCCTGCACCTGCACCTCAGCCCGATCCGCAGGTCATCAAGCCCGCACCCGAGACGAGCGCCCGTCGCGATAAGCCCGCCGGCAAGACCAAGGCCATCGAGCGCCATCGCCCCGGCCGCGTGCGCATGGGCCTGGGTCTGATCGGCCTGGGTCTTAAGACGCTCATTACCGGCAAGACGAAATAGTCGTTTGTAGAAGCAGTTTGTAGAAGCGCCCCGCATTTGAGGAAAGCCTCGGATGCGGGGCGCTTTTCCCTGTTACCATGGTGCGAACAACAACGCGAATGACAGGCAGGAATATGAAGCTCACTATAGAATCGATGACCTACGGCGCCGACGGGCTGGCGCACGCCGACAACGGCAAGGCCGTCTTTGTGCAGGGCGCCGTGGCAGGCGACACCGTCGAGGCCGAGGTCGTACAGGACGGCAAGTCGTTCATGCGTGCCCGCACCACCGAGATTCTGGAGCCAAGCCCCGATCGCATTCAGTCTCCCTGCCCCTTCGTGGGCATCTGCGGCGGCTGCTCGTGGGGCAATCTCTCACGCACGGCACAGCTCGCCGCCAAGGAGCAAAATCTGCGCTCCACGCTCGAGCGTATCGGCAAGTTCAGCCCCGATCAAGTCGATGAACTGGTGCAACCCATCCGCCACACCAAGGATGATTGGGGCTACCGCAATAAAATCGAACTCGAGCCGACCGTTGTAAACGGCCGCGTGCGTCTTGGCATGCACGGTGTCGATCCTCGCAAGATCGTGACCGTCGATTCGTGCCCGTTGTTCGACAAACGCTTCCCCAAGGCGCTCAAATCGGTCGTCGGCGCACTCAACTATCTAAGCGGCAGCCATGACTTGGGGCTCGAACGCGTGGGCATTCGCGCATCGCGCCGCACCAAGGCACTCGAGGTCGCACTCTGGACGCCCACAGGCTCTTTTCCGCGCTCGCAGGTCTCCCGCGTGTTGGCGGACGCCGCTCATCCCACGAGCATCGTGCGCGTGATGAGCAAGGGCGAAAAGAAGGCCCGCCGTGTCTCCAAGGTCGAAATGCTCGCCGGAGAGGGCTCATGGACCGAGAATATCGCCGAGGGTCAGATGCGCTTGTCTGCCCCGTCTTTTTTCCAGGTCAACACCAAGGGTGCCGAGATTTTGATCGAGCTTGTCATGGAAGCGCTCGACCCGCAGGAAGACGAGCTTGCCGTGGACCTGTACTGCGGTGCCGGCACCTTTACCCTGCCGCTC
>CABUTL010000154.1 GCA_902494375.1 uncultured Collinsella sp. | reverse complement strand
TGGGTGCCACGGTTGAGCCGCTGCGCGACCACGGTATCGATACCGTGGTGCTCGGCTGTACGCATTTTCCGCTGTTGGTGGGACCTATCCGCCATGCGCTGGGGCCTGGGGTGCGCGTCGTGAGTTCCGCCGAGGAGACCACACGCGAGCTGACCGATATCCTCACGCGCCGCGAGCAGCTGGCGGGCGACGCCGCCGAGCCGCAGCATCGTTTTGCCACGACGGCCGATAACATTGCCGAGTTTGCGGTGGCGGGCAGCTTTATCTTTGGTCAGCCGCTCAAGAGCATCGAACATATCGATATCGATGAGCTGAAATAGATGTAAGGCAGCCGTCAAGGCCTTCGCCACATCTTTTGCCGAAAGGATATTTCTATGGAGTACATGCAGGTCAACCGCGCTAACGGTCGCGCCGCCAACGAGTTGCGCCCCGTTAAGCTCACCCGTAGCGTCATGAAGCACGCCCACGGCTCGTGTTTGGCCGAGTTCGGCGACACGCGCGTGCTGTGCGCCGCCACTATCGAGGAGGGCGTGCCGGGCTGGCGAAAGGGAGCTAAGGCCGGCTGGGTGACCGCGGAATACGCCATGCTGCCGGCGTCGACCGGCAAGCGCTGCAAGCGCGAGCACGCCAACCGCAAGGGCCGCTCCATGGAGATCGAGCGCCTCATTGGCCGCAGCCTGCGTACCGTCGTCAACATGAAGGCGCTCGGCGAGTACACCGTCACCGTCGACTGCGATGTGATTCAGGCCGATGGCGGCACGCGTACAGCGAGCATCACCGGCGCCTGGGTGGCGCTGCACGACGCCCTCGCCATGTGGGTCGAGGCGGGCAAGATCGAGCGCATCCCGCTTACCGGCCAGGTGGCTGCCATCTCCATGGGCGTTGTCGACGGCAATACGCTGCTTGACCTCGATTATTCCGAGGACAGCCACGCCGAGGTCGACATGAACCTCGTCGCCACCGATACCGGTGAGATGATCGAGCTCCAGGGCACCGGCGAGCAGGCGCCCTTCGACCGCAAACGCCTCAACGCCCTGCTCGACCTGGGCGACAAGGGTATCGCCGAGCTCATCGAGCTTCAGCGCCAAGCCATCGCCTAACCTGTCAAAAAGGGACAGGTTTTTTTGGTAGGCTTTACCTGTGGAGACGTCTGGACACAAGACTGCCGTTGATTGAGAGGGGAGAGGCGGAGTCCCTCGTTGCCCTCGGCTCGGCATTGCTTTAGAGACAAGGAGGCCAGTCATGGCACTTGAGAAGATCGACATCGACACCCTCGACCCGGCGGCGACCATCGTCGTGGCAACCGGAAACGCTCATAAGCTCACCGAGATCGAGGCCATTTTGGGCAAGGTCATGCCCGAGGTGCGCTTTGTGGCGCTCGGCCAGCTGGGCGATTTTGAGGACCCCGAGGAAAACGGCACGACGTTTTTGGAGAACGCCATCATCAAGGCGCAGGCTGCCGTCGAGGAGACGGGGCTCATGGCCATTGCCGACGATTCGGGCTTGGTCGTTGATGCCCTGGACGGCGAGCCGGGCGTGTATAGCGCGCGCTATGCGGGCGTGCATGGCGACGATGCCGCCAACAACGCCAAGCTGCTCGTTAACTTGGAAGACGTGGCAGACGAGGATCGCACCGCGCGTTTTATGAGTGTCGTCGCGCTCATCGACACGGATGGTCTGGTCACCTATGGTGAGGGCGCCTGCGAGGGCGTTATCGCGCACGAGGGCCGCGGCGATCACGGCTTTGGCTACGACCCGCTGTTCCTGCCGGTCGACACGCCGGGCAAGACCATGGCCGAGCTGACGGCGGACGAGAAGAACGCCATCAGCCATCGATTCCATGCACTCGAGCACCTATCCGCCAAACTGACGGGCGAGGAGTAGGCCGTGCGTGCGGTGGTGCAGCGCGTACTCAACGCCGGCGTGACGGTCGACGGCGAGTGCGTGGGCCGCATTGGACGCGGCTACCTGGTGCTGCTGGGTGTGGGCCATGGCGATACGCGTGCCGAGGCCGACAAGCTGTGGGGCAAGCTCCGCGGGCTGCGCATCAACGAGGACGAGAACGGCAAGACCAATCTGGCACTTGCCGATGTCGACGGCGAGGTGCTCGTGGTGTCGCAGTTCACGCTGTTCGCCGACTGCCGCCACGGTCGCCGTCCGTCGTTTACGGATGCCGGCGCACCCGATGTTGCCAACGAGCTCTACGAGTACTTCCTGACGCTTGTGCACGAGGACGTTGAGCATGTGGCGCACGGTATCTTTGGCGCCGACATGAAGGTCGACCTGGTCAACGACGGCCCATTCACCATCGTCTTGGACACCGACAACCTTTAGGTTACGCGGTTTTACCAAACCGCGTAACAACTGGTCATGCGAGGTTGTCGTCTGGTACGTATTTGGGACGGGGCTTATTTAGCTACTTGCGTATGGCCACAACAGGGTGCTATAGTATTAGAGTTTTGTCTATCTTAGGGGTATTATCCCCTTTTTGAATTGCACCTTCTGGAGGCCCTGTTCATGGAAGAGATGGAAGTCAATCACGTCGACGACATCCACGAGAAGCTGACCGATATGGTGGGCGATCGCGTCAAGGTGAAGGCCAACATGGGCCGTACCCGCGTCGTCGAGCGCATGGGCACCATCAAGAGCGTCCACCCGGCCGTCTTCATTGTCGAGGTTGACGAGCGTCGTGGCCGCAAGTCGCGTCAGTCCTACCAGTATATCGATGTGCTCACCGGTCAGGTCGAGCTGTTCGACCCCGAGAGCGGCGAGCACATCTTTACCCCGCTCGGCAATCAGCTCGAGGAGCATTAACGGTGACCGATCGGTCCCTGACTCTTTCCGCGCCGGCAAAGATTAACCTCTACCTGGGGGTTCATACCGAGCGCGATGACCGCGGCTACCACAGGGTCGATTCCCTGATGGCAGCCGTCGGTCTTTCCGATACCGTGACGGTCACACCGGCGCAGGCGCTGACCGTCCAGACGGTTCCGGCATCAGATTTTCCCATGCAAAAGAATACGGCGTATCGGGCTGCGGTTGCTATGGCCGAGCATTATGGTCGCGAGGCAAACATCTGCGTGACGATTGAGAAGCGCATTCCATTGTGCGCCGGCTTGGGCGGTCCCTCGACGGATGCTGCCGCGGTCATTGTCGCCTTGGCGGAGCTCTGGGACATTGATCGCACCGACCCCGCGCTCGATGACATTGCGCGGGGCATTGGTGCTGACGTCCCGTTCTTTTTGCACGCGAGCCCTGCGTTCTACGTAGGTGGGGGAGACGTGCTGGCAACTGAGTACCCCGCGCTGCCCGTGACGCCCGTCGTGCTGGTTAAGCCGCGTGAGGCGAGCGTTTCGACAATTGAGGCCTATCGACGTTTTGACGAGGCCCCGGTGCCTGCGGACAAGCCCGGCGCGATAGCTTCTGCCTTGCGTGCTGGTGATGCCGAGACGGCATATGCGCTCATCCATAACAACTTGGGTGTCATTTCCGCACAGATGGAGCCGCAGATTCAAACGGTTCTCGATTGGCTGCGTAAACAGGACGGAACCGTTGCTGTAGATGTGTGCGGATCGGGTGCCTGCTCGTTTGCCATTTGCGACACCGCCGCCACGGCCGAAAGGCTTGCCGACGCTGCCCAGCAAAACGGCTGGTGGGCCTGCACGACGGAGCTCATTCCCAACACGGTTCGCGTCGAAGTGCCAAAGAAATAAAAATTTCTCTAGCACGCGGCGAAAATCTTTGTTACTATAGTCGAGCTAACGGGTTGTGGCTCAGTTTGGTAGAGCACTGCGTTCGGGACGCAGGGGTCGCTGGTTCAAATCCAGTCAACCCGACCAGAGCATGAGGAGGGACCGCTTCTTGCGGTCCCTTTTTTTAGCTAGTGTTGTGATACCGCGATACCCGCGGTATACTCATTCGAGCTTGTCTCGCTGTATTGTGGAGGTCTACATGTTTGGACTGAGGGCTCCTGAGCTCATCATTATTCTCGTCGTTGTCCTGATTATCTTCGGGCCCAAGAACCTGCCGAAGCTCGGCAAGTCCCTCGGCTCTACCGTCAAGAATATCCGTGAGGGTATGGAGGGCGACGATAAGGCCGAGACCAAGCAGGCCGAGGAGGTCGTGGTCGAGCAGTCCGAGGAGGACAAGGAGATCGCTGAGCTCGAGGCCAAGCTCGCTGCTGCCAAGAAGAAGCAGGCAGAGGACAGCGACGCGGACGCAGAGTAGTCCCATCCCTTTGGGGTGAGCACCTGACCGGCTTGCCCGCAGGCTA
>CABUTL010000153.1 GCA_902494375.1 uncultured Collinsella sp. | reverse complement strand
TCTCCAAATGGGTCTCATTTGGCATATCGCCCTCACGACAGGATCATCTTCCCTCCTCTCCCTGGCATCGTTAGCAGGCTTTCTGCCGATTGCTTTGTTCGGAGTCCTTGCGGGCGCCGTTGTCGACAGACTGCCTTTGAAACGTGTTCTCATCGGCGCCGACCTCTTCGTTGCCGCGGTGGGCGCCGCCTTGGCGATTGCCTCGTTGGCCGGCAGCTTACCTGCGTGGTCAATACTCATCGCCCTGTTTCTCCGCGCAGCTGGCACTTCGTTCTACACGCCGGCCTCCCAATCCCTCACGCCCCATCTCGCCCCGCCAGAGCATCTCGTTCGCCTATCGGGAGTGATGCAAGCGATTCAGTCCGCCGGATACATTCTTGGCGCCGCGCTCGCGGCAGTGATTTATCCTGTGGCGGACATTACCGCCATGATTGCCCTCGACGTGCTGGGGGCGCTTTTCGCTTCTCTAGCTGTCCTCGCCGCTCAGATAGACGCAGGAGGACTCGACGAAGCCGACCGCAGCTCGTCCTTTTCCAATAAAGTTCGAGAACTTTTCTCTGAGATTTCGGACGGCTACAAGCTGATCAGGGGATACAGGGGGCTGTTCGCCCTTCTTTGGTGCGGGTTCGTCTTCGCTTTCGCGTTCTCCCCACTCGCGGCATTGTTCCCAATAATGACCTTGGGACATTTTGGCGGTAGCATGGGGGATGCTGCTTTGGTGGAGGTCCTTTTCTCCGCAGGCATGCTGGCTGGGTCCGGCATTTTGGCGGCCACGGGAGGGTTCCGCAATAGGTCGCTCACCATGGTCGCCGCGATCGCCGGCTTCGGCGTCGTCGCAATCGCATCCGGATTGCTCGGCCCGTCGCTGTTCGCCGCTTTCCTACCGGCGAGCTTTCTTATGGGCGCATGCTCCCCGCTGTACGCGGGAACCCAGACTGCCCTTATGCAGGAGCAGATACCTCCTGAGTACCTAGGCCGCGTTTTTGGTCTCTATGGAACCATTATGGCGTGGGCCATGCCCATGGGCCTCGCAGCCCCCTCCGTTTTTGCGGACCTGCTCGGAGCTCCGTTGTGGTCCGTCGGTTCTGGAGCGACCATGACACTGCTTGCGTTGGCGATGCTTCTCGCTCCAAGCGTCCGAAACGTGGGGAAAAAAGATTCCGGGCAGATTCAATAGCCCAAGCATTCGAAAAAAGAGGCGGCAGCCATCGGTTCGCGCGTCAGCCTTCAAGCCCTTGCGACGACGAGGTATTGCGCCGACATCCCACATCGCGCTCCTTATTCCCCGCCAACTATCATTTTCGGATTTGCCGGCTTGCGCAAGGCCAAAACGCTCACGCCGGCAATCGGGCAAAGGCGAAAAATCGACGTGAACGATTCTTTATTGGCATGGCTGCGCTTCCAGAAAACGACAATACACAAAAGGTGGTTCAACTTATGGAACTCATAGTCAAAGCTAAAGACATCTTTTTGGAATATGCCGGCCGCGATATTCTGGACATCGAAGAATTGGAAATCTACCCCTACGATCGCATCGGCTTGGTAGGAGACAACGGTGCAGGCAAAACCAGCCTGCTAAAAATCCTGAGCGGCAATCTAACCATTGCGGACGCCGACGTCAGGCGCTTCGGCAGCATTGCCCTCATCGGCCAGCTCGACGAACTCGACCTTGATGCGGCTCAGGACAACGGCGAGATGCTCTCCCGTCTCAACGTCGCCGAAGTGGCGCAGGAGACGATGAGCGGCGGGGAGGAAACACGCGCCAAGATTGCCTCTGCGCTCTCCCAGCATGCAAGCGCGATCTTCGCCGACGAGCCTACGAGCCACCTCGACCAAGACGGCATCCGCCTTCTCGTCGGACAACTCAAGGCATTTGATGGGGCCCTGCTCATCGTGAGCCATGACCGTCATTTTCTCGACCAGGTGGTAGACAAGATCTGGGAGCTCAAAGACGGCGGTATTTCCGAATTCTGGGGTGACTACTCCGACTATCTGCGACAGAAAGAAGAAGAGCGCAAAGCTCAGGCGACTCGATACGAAGAGGCGATGCGCGAGCGCGATCGCCTCGAAGCCGCCATCGAAAAACAGCGGAAAAAAGCACGGCAGGTCGACGCCAAGCGGAAGGGTGCGAAAAAAAGCAACGAGTATGCAGGTCGCTTGGGGCATCAGAAAACAACCGGCACCAAGCAGAAGAAAATGCATCAGGCAGCTAAGAACATGGAGAAGCGCCTCGAAGCGCTCGAAGGGATTGAGGCCCCTGACGGCATTCGCGCCGTGCGGTTCCGCCAGAGCAAGGCCCTGGAACTGCATAGTAAATTTCCCATCTCGGCAGACGATTTCAGCTTGAGCTTCGGCAACTGCATGCTCTATGACCACGCGAAATTCGAGATACCGCTCGGTGCCAAAGTGGCCATCACCGGTGGCAACGGCACAGGAAAGACCAGCCTGCTGAAGGCAATCGCTCGACGCGCCGACGGTATCAACATCTCTCCCAAGGCAGAGATCGGTTACTTCGAGCAAACAGGCTACAAGTTCGACGCCCGTCAGTCTGCGATCTCGTTCATGCAGGATGGTTGCGAGTACAGCATGACCGAAATCCGAGGCATCCTCGCCTCTATGGGAATCGGACCGCGTGACCTGGCAAAGGACGTTGGCGTTCTCTCGGGAGGCGAAGTCATCAAGCTGCTACTCGCGAAGATGCTGCTGGGCAGATACAACATCTTGCTCATGGACGAGCCTGGAAATTACCTGGACATCAAGAGCGCCGAAGCCCTCGAGCAGATGATGAGCGCCTATGCCGGAACGATAGTGTTCGTCTCCCACGATAAGAGGCTGGTCGAGAACGTCGCAGACATTGTCTACGAAATAAAGGACACCAAGCTAGTCAAAATCTTTCAGCGCGAATAGCCCTAAATGAGCAGGAAATAATCCCCGAACGGAGACAAGGGAGTAAAACGGCAAAGAAAGAGCCTCCGTCCCAACGCAGGGAACGGAGGCTCTTTAATCGCTTTTACTCATCTCCGTCGCTGGTGGCTTTGTCATGACTCTCGTACGAAACGAAACTCAGCGGCATAGTGCGGCACTCAAAATCGCAGGTCAGAACCCTGTCGTCCTACTCCCACTCGATGGCGTCGGTTCTGCCGTCCCGTCACTCCAGTTACACCCAGTTTTCGGCATCGACACGGAACGCGTGCCGCCGAATGACGCGATGTCGCGTTTCGTCGGCTTCGGGGACAAAAGCTGGGACAACCTCAAAAACTTTTTTCAAACTCAGGGGGGGTGCGGACAATTCCTTGGACCAGCCTAAGCGACCAATCCCTTGCTCGACCGATACTGCCTAGGACTCATCCAGCCGAGCGATTGCTTCTTGCGGCGCTCGTTGTAGAAGCGGATGTACTCGTCCAGCAGCTCCATGAACGACTCCACGGCGACGCCGCTCCAGTCCCGATGGTAGAAGAACTCGTTCTTGAGGCGGCCGAAGAAGCCTTCGCAAGCCGAGTTGTCCGGGCTGCAGCCCTTCCTCGACATGGACCGGGTCAGGCCGTTTCCCTCGCATATGCCGATCCAGCCGGGCCATCTGTAATGGCATCCCCTGTCCGAGTGGCAGACCGGGCGCTGGCCCGGGGAGAGCGTCCCGCACGCGTCCTCCAGGGAGCCGTTGGCGAGCGCCGCGTTCGGGCGCCTTCCGATCCGCCATGCCACGACGAGGCCGTCGTAGCAGTCGATGACCGGGCTGAGGTACGCCTTCTCCTCGCTGGGCAGCTTGAACTCGGTGATGTCGGTGAGCCACAGCTTGTTCGGCGCGTCCGCGCGGAAGTTGCGCCCCACCAGGTTGGGGGGCGCGTCCGATATCTCCCCCTTGTAGGAGTTGTAGCGCCGCTTCCTCTTCAGGTAGGCGACCTTGCAGCCCTCTTCGGCCATCAGCCTGCGCACGACCTTCTCGCTGACGACGACGCCGCCTTCCCGCAGCTCGTTGTGCACGTACCGGTAGCCCCGCGTGCCGCCGGCGCCGTCGAATATCCTCCTGATGTCGATCCTGAGCTGGGCGTGCCTGTCCTTCGCGCGCAGCTTCGCGCGGCAGTACTCATAGGAGCTCTTCGAGATCCTCAAGGAATCGGTGAGCTCTCTTAAGGGGCGGTCGGACTCCAGCCTCAGCTTGTCGATCAGCACGGTCTTCTCCATGTTGCTCATCGAGCCGAGGCTCCCTGCTTTTAAAAGGTCGACGGCTCCCCTCAGGATGTCGTTCTCCAGCTCGAGCTGCCGGATCCTCTCCTCGAGGCCGCCCTCGAAGCCGGCGTATGCGGGCTCGTCGCCCTCAGGTGT
>CABUTL010000152.1 GCA_902494375.1 uncultured Collinsella sp. | reverse complement strand
CGACGACCTGACGCCCTCGCAGCAATCCTATTTGGAGAAAGCCGTGGGCGAGCCGGTAAAGATTATCGATCGTACAGCACTGATCTTGGATATCTTTGGCCTGCATGCTCAGACGCGTGAGGGACGCCTACAGGTACAGCTGGCGCAGCTTCAATATCTGTTGCCTCGTCTGCGTGGCATGTGGAGCCATCTTGCCAAGGAGCAGACGCGCGGCGGCATCGGTTCGCGCTTTGGCCAGGGTGAAAGCCAGCTCGAGGTCGACCGTCGCCTCATTCGTAATAAGATCGCTGCGCTTCGTCGTGAGCTCAAGCAGGTCGAACAGCGTCGCGATGTCCAGTCCAAGAGCCGCATTGAGTCTCCGGCGTTTCGCGTCGCGTTAGCCGGTTATACCAATGCCGGTAAATCGACGTTGCTCAATCGTCTGACCGGCTCTACGGTACTTTCGCAGGACAAGCTGTTTGCTACGCTCGACCCGACGACGCGTTCGTATCGCCTGCCCGGCGGTCGCGGAATGACGATTACCGATACCGTCGGCTTTATTCAAAAGCTGCCGCATGGTCTTGTCGATGCCTTTAAATCGACGCTGTCCGAGGTTTTGGGCGCCGATCTAATTCTCAAAGTCGTAGATGCGTCTGACGAGGACTATGAACGGCAGCTGGAGGCTGTCGACCGCGTGCTTGATGAGATCGGCGCCGGAGAGCGCCTAACGCTGACCGTATTCAATAAAATCGATCTTCTCGATAGCGTTGATCGATTAAGTTTCCGTCGTCGCTATCCCGAGGCCGTGCTGTTCTCGGCCCAGACGGGCGAGGGGCTCGACGATCTCGTCGACCGTATTGCTCGTGAGGCGGCTGCTACCGATGTGTTGCTTTCTGCTGATATCCCGTATCGCGAGGGCGCCCTCATCACGCTGGTGCATGAACAGGGAACCCTTTTGCACGAGGAATATCTTGAGGGCGGCGTTCGTATTGTTGCGAAGCTGCCGGCTCGTATCGCGCCGCGGCTCAAGCGTTATCGCACCGAGTAGACGAGCTCCAAAAAGCCCAGAATAATGGGCTGATGCAGTAGATAAAAGGGGAGTGCGTGACGTCCAAGGCTGGCGAGCGCCGGGATGGGATTGGCGTAGGCCCAGCTTGGGACGGTCTTATCGATTCCCTGCGCTATGTGTGCGGCGAAGTATCCTGCAAGATACATAAAGAAAAACGGGATGATGGGGTAGTAATCACCTGAAACAAACCCAGGGCTCGGAAATCCCAGCCACGCCAGGTAGGGGACAGGATAGATCGTTTTGGGGATACTCCAGGTGAGGGCGAACAACACAAGGCATAGGGACATGCCCCATCTCGCCGATATCTTCTTAAGGACGGGATCGGTCAACGCCACGATGCCGGTACATGCGGCCATGCAGTAGATGATGCCAAAGTTCACTGAATCGTCGACCGATACGAGCGTTGTTGCAATCCAGACGACCAAAGCTGCGGCAGCGTACTTGGCCGCTCGTTTAGCATTGTTGCGTGAGAGCGTGCACATCCAACCCGCGATAAACAAAAATACCCAGCTGATGCTGGCGCGCCAGATGTCTTGAAAGACAGTCTGTGTAAACCAGGGCATATCGCAGTCGTACAGGTAGGCAAGATCGTAGCAAGTGTGAAAACCTGCCATTGAAATCATCGTAAACCCGCGGACGGTATCAAAGATGGTGATGCGTTTCTGCATTACGAGAACCGGCGCATCAAGCCGACGACTTTGCCCAAGATAACGGGATTAGTTGCATAGATAGGCTCCATGGTGTCATTCTCAGGCTGCAGGCGTACGCGTCCCTGCTCCTTGTAGAACGTCTTGACGGTCGCTGAACCATCAATCATGGCCACGACAATTTCGCCGTTCATGGCACTCTTTTGTTCACGGACGATGATGTAATCGCCATTGAAGATACCGACATTGATCATTGAGCTCCCATGCACCTCAAGGATAAAGGAACCCTGATCAGTGGCGATTTCGGTCGGGATAGTAAAAGTGTCTTCGATATTCTGCTCGGCCAGAATGGGAATCCCAGCCGCGACGCGACCAACGAGCGGTAGCGAGACCGTTCCGCGAGGTGCGGTGGGCTCGTCAGATTTAGAAATTGAGACCGAGGAACCGTCCTCGTTAAAGAGTTCCAGGGCGCGCGGTTTGGTGGCATCGCGCTTGAGTAGCCCGCGCGCCTCCAGAGCAGATAGATGGGCGTGCACGGTGCTGGGGGAGGAAAGGCCCACGGCAGAAGCCATCTCGCGCACGCTGGGCGGATAACCCTTCTCCTGCTGATATTCCTTGATGAAGTCGTAAATTTGCTGCTGACGCTTGGTAATTTTGCGAGCCATCAGGGCATCCTCTCTACCCATGTCAAACAAATGTTCGAATTTTGCTTGACAGGAACAACTGTTCGAAGATAATAATAACCGAACATTCGTTCTCGCGCTAGACTTTTTTGTCCGCGCGGCTTGATAAAACTGTTCTCAGCAAAACACGCGAGAGGAGAACATGATGAACGCAACGAATATGGTCCAGGGAAACCTCGCCCTTAAGCTCGAGACGCCTGCAGAACCCACTTTTACGGTTGTTCAGGGTGGCCGCTCCGGCTTTCAGCCTTTGACCGTAAATCCTGCTTGCAATCAGCAGGCTGCAGTCGCGCCGGCCCGCGTTGCCCTGAAGGTTCCGACGATTGTTGCCGTCGCCGTTGCGCTCACGCTCTTTTTTGTCCTCGCTATGTCGGTCTTTAGCGCTCGTCACGCCGCGTATGCCGAGTCCGTTTCCAACGTTACCTACGAGACCATTCGCGTTCAGCCTGGTGATTCTCTTTGGTCGCTTGCCGAGGAATATCCAATCGAAGGCCTTTCCACGCAAGAGACTTCCGACATGATCCGTAACGTCAATCATCTGGAGCATGGTTCGCTCGCCGCCGGTGCGCATCTTAAGGTTCCTGCTCGTTCGTAATCATTATCGCGCTGCGCATGGTACCCTTGTTATCGTTTAAGAGGAGGTACCATGCGCTGTCCCAAATGCGGCAAGGCACATACCCGCGTCGTTGATTCCCGTATGCAGGAGTCAAATAACACCATTAAGCGCCGTCGCGAATGTTGCTCGTGTAACTACCGCTTTACAACGTTCGAGCGATGCGAAGATCCAATCGAGGTTATTAAGTCAGACGGAACCAAGCAGCAGTTCGATCGCAATAAGCTGCTCGTCGGCTTGATGCGCGCCACCATCAAGCGCGATATCGACACTAAGAAGCTCAATGAGATTATCGACGACATCGAGGTCGAGCTGCGTTCTCGCACGCTGACGGCCGTCACGTCGCATGAGTTGGGTGACATGGTGCTCAAACGCTTGGCCAAGATCGACAAGGTGGCGTACATCCGCTTTGCCTCGGTCTACCGCGATTTCAAAGACGTCGATGAGTTTCTGCAAGAGCTCGACAAGCTAAGGTGATTCCATGTCCAACATTACCCTCAACATAAAGCGTCTCGATCCCACCGTCGAGCTTCCCAAATACGCCCATCCCACCGATGCCGGCTTGGATCTGCGCTCCAACGAGGACTGCGTCCTGAAGCCCTTCGAGCGCCGTCTGGTCTCTACTGGGCTGGCCATCGCCCTGCCTGATGGCTACGCCGGCTTTGTCCAGCCCCGCAGCGGCTTGGCCATCAAGCAGGGCCTATCTATAGTCAACACGCCGGGCCTCATCGACGCCCACTACCGAGGAGAACTCAAGGTTATCCTCATCAACCTGGATTCCTCCAACAATATCCAAATCAACAAAGGCGACCGCATAGCCCAACTCGTCATCCAAGAAGTCCCCACGGTCAACCTCGTAGAAGTAGAAGAACTAGATAAAACCGACCGAGGAGCCGGCGGTTTCGGTTCTAGCGGCGTCGCTTAGTCGTTTACGTACTGTCCGCTGACCGGCCCGACCCGCCTATATATCATCCCATGCTCAAACATTCTCGCTTCGCTGCGAAACTGCGCGTGGGACGATATATAGGCGGGCCGGGCCGGTCAACTACGTTTACGCACTACCAGCTGCGCCGGATCCCCAAATTTGAAGCTGCAAAGGCGAACCAAAGTAACTAATTGCAGTAAGCAGATGCGGCAAAGGGACTGTTCCTTTGCCGCATCTGCTTATCAGAAAGATTGATTGTTGTTTTCAAGCGAGTAGCCGCTCGCCCGCTTCTCACACATATCGTTCCACGCGCAGTTTCGCAGCGAGCGAAGCGAAGCGAGAATGTTTGAGCATGGAATGATATGTGTGAGAAGCGGGCGAGAGGGATACGAGCGCCCCGCGAGAATGTTTGAGCATGGAATGATATATGGGCGGCTCCCGCCGAGCAGCGGACTTTCGTCTACCTGATGTGCGCT
>CABUTL010000151.1 GCA_902494375.1 uncultured Collinsella sp. | reverse complement strand
GGCGGCCGCGGCGACCTTGTGGTCGCCGACGACTTGGTTGCCGCCCTGGAGTCGGGACATCTCGCCGGCGCCGCGGTCGACGTCACCGACCCCGAACCGTTGCCTGATACAAGCCCCCTATGGGATGCGCCCAACATGCTCATCACGCCGCACGTCTCCGGTTGGTTCCACCTGGCAGCCACGCTCAACAATGTGGTCAACATCGCCGCGGAGAACCTGCGTCACCTGCAGGCAGGCGAGACGCTTCGCTGCTGGATCGAACATTAAGAATTACGCCGTTTTACAAACGGCGTAATGAGCCGACGCTGCGAGCCCGCCGTTTGGCCAATCTGCCGTTCAATTTTAAAGGCGCGACCAGAAGGTCAGCGCCTTTTCATTTCACGGCACCTTGGCTCAAACGGCGGACTCTCGCTGACTTTTATTCGACCTGCGGGATCTGACTAGCGCAGGCTCTGCCTATGAAGTCCTAGCAGTTCCGTCTTGTCGTTGGCGTTGAAGCATTTGCCCAGATAAAACCTGCCAAAATTGTCATCTCATCTTGGTCGATTTTAGAGCTCCACGCTTTCGGCGCCGTTGATGGTTAGGTCGCGCTCGTAGAAGGCCGTGAGGGCGCGGATGGCGCACATCACGTCGCGCACGCCGCCGGTCTCGTAGCTCGAGTGCATGGCCAGCTGCGGCAGGCCCACGTCTACGGCATGCATGCTCGCCTGCATATTCGACAGGTTGCCCAGGGTCGAACCGCCCGCCATATCGCTCTTGTTGGCGAAGGCCTGCGTGGGCACGTCGGCGTCATCGCAGATGGCTTGGAACACCGCGCGGCTAAAGGCATCGGTGCAGTAGTGCTGGTTGGCGGCTTCCTTGATGACAATACCGCCGTTGAGTACGACCTGGTTGCGAACATCGCACTTCTCGGCGTGGTTGGGGTGCACGGCATGCGCGTTGTCGCAGCTCACGAGCATCGAGGCGGCAAGTGCGCGGTAGTACGATTCGTCGTCAAAGCCCAGCGAGCCGTTAATGCGGCGTAGCGCATCGGCCAAGAAAGTCGACATAGCACCCTGCTTGGTCTCGGAGCCAACCTCCTCGTTATCAAAGCAGCAGAAAACCGAAACGTCGTGCGCATTCTCGGCACCCAAAAATGCCTGCAGCGAGGTATAGGCGCAGGCCAGGTCGTCAAGTTTGGGCGTCGAGATAAACTCGTCGGCCCAACCCCAAATGCGCGCATCCTGACGATTGACCAGGAACAGATCGCGGCCCAAAATTTGCTCGGGCTCAACGTCCAGCTCATCGGCAATCAGAGCGTCAAAATCTCCCTGCTTGAGTTCACCGGCGCTGATGAGCGGGCACAGGTCAACGGCTCGGTTGGGAGCAAAGCTCTCGTTAACGCCACGGTTCATATGGATGGCAAGGCTCGGAATAATGGCAACCTCGCGCTCGGTGGCAAGCAGGCGGCTCTCAATACGCTCGCCTTCGCGCACCAGTACGCGGCCCGCGAGCGCCAGCGGGCGGTCGAACCAGGTGTAGTCGATCATGCCGCCGTATGCCTCGGTGTTCAGGCGCAGCGTCTCGCCCGCGCCGTCAAGCTCGGGCACAGCCTTGACCTTAAACGTCGGCGAGTCACTGTGCGACGCCGTCAGCTGAAAATGGTAGTCGCCGGCAACGCCGTCCTCGCCCCACGTCGCGGCCAGGTCCTCGCCCACCTTAAAGGCAACAACGCTCGAGGTGTTGCGCTGCGTGTAATAACGCCCGCCCGGCTCGATGTCCCACGCCGCATTCTCGGGCAGGTAGGTAAAGCCTGCCTCGTCGAGCTCGGCCATAATGGTCGCCGCCGTATGGAACATGCTGGGGCATGCCTCGATAAAGTCGATAAGGTCGTTGGCGGCCTCGATATCATCGGCCGTCACATGCGCGCGCTCGGGCGTTTCCTGATCCGTCATGCTCTCCCCTTTCGCTGGGTTGATGGTCCCTTCCAGCATACCCCGCCGCGCCAGCGCCGCACTCTTCATTCCGTGCTTAATTCCGCGCCGCTCACCAACTTGAGCCATCATGCCCGCGTTCCTTTTGCGACAATTGCGCTAACAGGACGAGAGGAGCCGTCATGAAGCCACGTAACATTGCCATCGCCCGCGGTGTCGCGGGAGTCGCCGTCGGCCTTGCCGCTGCCACCGGTATCGTTTATCACAAGCAAATCAAGTCCGCCGCGTCGCTCAAACGCTTGACCGGCTACGCGGATGGCTATGACCTGTACGCAATCGACATCGCCTACGACTACGATCTTGATCGCATCATCGCCGCTGGCGTGCGCGACGACCAGGCCTACATCGATGCCGTGGTGGCGCAGGTGCTGCCCGGTGTGCCGGCACATGTCCAGGCGCCCCAGTTTGCCTGCAGCGCTTTTGTCGCCGTAGATGCCGAAGGCCGCGTGCGCACCGGTCGCAATTACGACTTTAAGGACGACACCTCGGCGCTGCTGGTGCGCAATCACCCACGCGGCGGCTATGCTTCCATCGGGTTTGCCGCCCTCAATAACCTGGGCGCCAACACTCCGCTTGACTCCATCACCGGACGCGCCGCGGCGTTGATGGGCCCGTTTGCCCAGCTCGACGGTGTTAACGAATGCGGCGTGTCCATTGCCGTACTCACCCTGGATTCCAAGCCCTGTGACCAGGACACGCAACGCCCCGCCATCAATACCTCGCTCGCCATCCGCCTGGTGCTCGACCGTGCCGCCACCACGCAAGAAGCTGTCGACCTGCTTTCCGCCTACGACATGCACGCTATGGCAGGACGCGATTACCACTTCTTTATCAACGACGCCGCCGGTGACGCGCGCGTAGTAGAGTGGGATCCGCGCGATCCGGACCGCGCTTTCAAAGCGACTCCTGTACGCCAGGTTACGAACTTCTACGCCTGCTATGGCGACGAAGTACTGCCCGACCAAAAGAATGGTGAGCTGGGTCATGGTAAAGAGCGCGCCGTCGCAATCGCCGATGTCCTTGACGCCCATGTCGGTGCCCAGGACGAAACGATTGTCTGGGAAGCCCTGCGCGCCGCAGCACAAGAGCCCAATCCGGAAGACATCACCAGTAATACGCAATGGTCGGTCGTCTTTGACAATACCGAACCCGCCGCCGTCATCACGCTGCGCCGCCACTGGGGCGACATCGATGCCTTCGCACTGTAAGGAGCCAGGTCCGTCGATCTTACGCTCACCTGACGTTGTTTACATTTCTATACGCTTGGGCTAACACGTTTTACCCCCGTATCAACAGTGTGCGGGGGTAAACTTATGCGCATGTTATAACTTGCCCGGAAGGATTCATCATGCTTAGGATCGGTCTTCTTACCAGTGGCGGCGACTGCCAAGCGCTCAATGCCACCATGCGCGGCATCGTCAAAACGCTTATAACCAATAGCGAAGAGCCTATCGAGATCTATGGTTTTGAGGACGGCTACCAGGGCCTTATCTACAGCAGGTTCCGCGTCATGACGCCCGCCGATTTTAGCGGCATCCTCACCCGCGGCGGCACCATCCTAGGCACGAGCCGCACGCCGTTCAAGCGCCTGGATACCCCCGAGGCCGACGGCGTCGAGAAGGTGCCGGCGATGGTCCACACCTATCATAAGCTGCAGCTCGACTGCCTGTTTATGCTGGGCGGCAACGGCTCCACCAAGACCGCCAACCGCCTGCGCGAAGAGGGCCTCAACCTTATCGCCCTGCCCAAGACCATCGATAACGACACCTGGGGCACCGAGTTGACGTTTGGCTTTACGAGCGCCATCGACGTCGCTACCAAGTGCATCGACGACATCCACACCACCGCTTCGAGCCACGGCCGCGTGTTCGTTATCGAGATCATGGGCCACAAGGTTGGCTGGATCCCGCTGTATGCCGGCGTCGCGGGCGGCGCGGATGTCATCTTGATTCCCGAGATTCCCTACGACATGGATAACGTCATCAAGACCATCGAGCATCGCATGGAGACCGGCAGCCGCTTTACCATCGTGGCCGTCGCCGAGGGTGCTATCTCCAAGGAGGACGCGGCGCTGTCCAAGAAGGAGTACAAGAAGAAGCTCGCCGAGCGTACGAGTCCGTCGATCGTCTACGACATCGCCAAGGAGATCGAGGCCAAGACCGGTCGCGAGACCCGCGTCGCCATCCCCGGCCACACGCAGCGCGGCGGTCAGCCCGACGCCCAGGACCGCATCTTTGCGACCCAGTGCGGCGTCGAGGCAGCGCTCGGCTGTCTGCGCGGCGAGTTTGGCTACATGATTGCCCTGCGCGACGGCAAGATGTGCCACATGCCGCTCGAGGAGGTCGCCGGCAAGCTCAAGTATGTCGACCCCCAGAGCGATCTGGTACGCGAAGCCAAGGCGTTGGGCATCAGCTTCGGCGACGAATAGCCTCGGCCGAAACTGCTC
>CABUTL010000150.1 GCA_902494375.1 uncultured Collinsella sp. | reverse complement strand
TGCCGCCAGTCCTGCTTTTTGTGGATTCAGATGAATGTATCGAATTGCCTCGAGTAAATATACTTCCGACTTAATGGGCGAATCCCAAAACCGCTCCTGAAACACGTGGCCGATATGTCCCGTCCGCGCATTGTACCTGCCCGCATACGATACGGCTACCGCGTGCATCGCGTCGCTCTTGCGGTCGTCCGGATCGTCGATGAGCAGATGAATGTGGTTTCCCATAAGGCACCAAGCGATAAGCTCGATATTGTGTTTGGGGAGAATCGCATCGAGGATCTGAAGCATGGCGATTCGGTCCTCGGCATCGTCAAACAGCAATTGCCCTCCGTTTCCACGCAACGTGACGTGGAAATAACCGGTTGGTGACTTTGAACGAGGTTTTCTCGGCATGGCCCCTCCTTTAGCTTGGATGGGCTGAAGATACCTCATTCGGAGGCTTCGGTTGTCGAGATTCAGTTCACCGACCATAGCTGCTACCTGCCGAAATGTTATTGCGTTTTCAAATTGATGCTTTTTAATGGTAATTGAACAAGACGGGCGCGCTTGTTGTGGATGCGGGCGTTAGTTGCGTCGATCTGGACGGTCCCCCTCGCATGATGTCATCGCAAATGGGCTTCACGCATTTCTACGGCGATAGAAAAATGGCCGGGCGCTCACAAACAAAACGGAGAACTCGGCCATTTACTGATTGTTTGTTGACGTTTGGCCAGATAAAACCTGCCAAAATAAACCTGTCCCTTTTTGGCAGGTTAGTTGAGGGCGGCTTGGGCTAGGCGGGCTTCGGCGGCCTCCTCGGTGACGCCCAAGGCCACGGCGAACTCCTCGATGGAGCGGCGTTTGGCCTCCTTGAGTACGCGCATGTAGTAGGAGCTGGGTTTTTTATCAGCTTCCTCGGCCTGGCGAATGCGGTGCATCATGGTCTTTGCCACGCGGACCGTCTCGGGCGCGCCCAGCTTGAGCTGCTGCTTAAAGTGCGTCTCCTCAAGTGAACTGTTGCGCTCGGTAAAAGTGTCGCACTCCAGCTCGTCATAGTGGCTCAGCAGGTGCTCGGCATCTTGCTGCGAGATGGCGGCGTGCAAACGGTCGGCCTGCGCCACGGGGTACATGAGGATCGTCTGCGCATGTCCCTGCTTGGTCTCGAGCAGTAGCATGGGCTGCGGTGTGTCGTCCCTAAAACCGACGACGGTGCAGACTCCCTGACCCGGATGAATGACGTGTTGACCGATTGAGAACATGCTACCTCCAACTTATACGAATTTACGTATGTCTAGAATAACACGCTGACGTGCGCAAACCCTTACTTTATGCAGGAAAAGCACACAACTCCGATAGGTAAGAGTATTCGATAACAGGCGCAGCTCATTCACACCTTTATGCATTTTCAACGCCTGCATAATCTGCAGGCAGACTGGCATCTTTGAGTGACTCCATACAAGCTGTAGTCAATTTTGTGCATATGCAATATCGATTGGCTTTACCCTGCGACAGTGCCCGTCGCTTGTGATAGAGTGCTACAAACTCTGGCTTTTGCCCTACGAGTGACCAAGAGCTCGGGGGCTTTAACACAAGGAGGATCTATGCCCGAGAAGATTGAAGAGCTGGTACGCGCTGCGCTTGCTGCGGCCCAGGAGGCCGGCGACCTTTCCGCATTTGAACTTGACGATTGCGCTATCGAGCGACCGGCTGACACTTCTCATGGCGAGTGGACCTCTACCATGGCCCTGAAGTCCGCCAAGCTGGCCCATTGCGCCCCGCGCAAGATCGCCGAGGCCATCGTTGCCCATATGCCCGAGGACCCCGCGATCGAGAAGGTCGAGATCGCAGGCCCCGGCTTCATCAACTTCTACCTCTCCGTTGCCGTCAAGAATGCCATCTTTGGCGAGGCTCGCGAGAAGGGTATGGACTTCGCTAAGTCCAACGTCGGTGGCGGCCTGAAGACCCAGGTCGAGTTCGTCTCCGCCAACCCCGTCGGCCCCATGCACATCGGCCATGGCCGCTGGGCCGCTCTGGGCGACTCCCTTTGCCGCGTTATGGACCACGCCGGTTACGACATCCAGCGTGAGTTCTACATCAACGACCACGGCTCTCAGATGAACACCTTCGGCAACTCCATCAGCACGCGCTATATGCAGCTTGCCGACATCATCGCCAAACAGGGCGTGGATATCGATGAGGCTCACAAGCTGCTGATCGCCGACCGCGACGCCTTCGTTGCCGACGAGAACGACGAGCATCCCGAGACCCATCCGTACCAGGATAACTTTGCCGAGACCCTTGGCAAGGACTCCTATGGCGGCGACTACATTATCGACGAGGCCGCCGAGTTCTGGCGCACCGACGGCGATAAGTGGGTCAACGCCGATCCTCAGGAGCGCATGGAGAGCTTCCGCGAGCGCGGCTATGTGAAGATGGTCGACAACATGCGCGACCTCTGCCACGCCGTCAATTGCGACTTCGATCGTTGGTACTCCGAGCGTTCGCTGTACGTGAAGGACACCGAGGGCGAGACCGCCGGCACCTCTGCCGTCGACCGCGCTTTTGAGAAGCTCGACAAGATGGGCTACCTCTACACCAAGGACGGTGCCCTGTGGTTCCGCTCCACCGACCTGGGCGATGACAAGGACCGCGTCCTGATCAAGTCCGACGGCGAGTACACCTACTTCGCCTCCGACGTTGCCTATCACTGGGATAAGTTCCAGCGCGTCGACCACGTCATCGACATCTGGGGCGCCGACCACCACGGCTACATCGAGCGCGTCCGCTGCGTCTGCGACGCTCTGGGTTACCCCGGCAAGTTTGAGGTTCTGCTGGGCCAGCTCGTCAACCTGCTGCGTAACGGCAAGCCCGTCCGTATGTCCAAGCGCAAGGGCACCATGGTGACCCTGCAGGAACTCGTCGACGAGGTCGGCTCCGATGCCGCTCGCTACACGCTCATCTCCAAGAGCTCCAACCAGATGGTCGACTTCGATATCGAGGCCGTCAAGAAGCGCGACAACTCCAACCCGGTGTACTACGTGCAGTACGCTCACGCCCGCGTGTGCTCCATTCTGCGCCGTGCCGCCGACGTTACGCCCGAGCAGGCTGACGAGATGGGCATGAAGGCCGTCGCCGCCAAGGCCATCGGTGAGAACGTCGATTACTCGCTACTGACCGACCCGACCGAGCTCGCCCTTTCGCGCAAGCTCAACGAGCTCACCGACCTGATTGCCAGCTGCGCTCGCGACCGCGCCCCGTTCCGTCTGACGCACTTTGCTGAGGAACTCGCCGGCGACTTCCACAGCTTCTACGCTGCCTGCCAGGTTCTGCCGAGTGAGGGCCGTCCCGTCGACCCCGAGCTTTCGCGCGCCCGTCTGGCCGCTTGCGACGCCGTCCGCGTGACGCTCGCTCTGGTGCTCACCCTCGTTGGCGTTTCCGCGCCCGAGCAGATGTAAGCTACGGGTCATTTGACCGTACAGACTTGGTTTAACTAAGCCTTGAAAGCCCGATCTCCCACGGAGGTCGGGCTTTTTGCAAACGCCGACGTATTGACGAATTTGGAACTGCTGGAAATACGAAACTATGCCGGTTTACTACGATGAAATGAGAAATTCCAACTACGCCGGCTTTTCGCAAAAAAGTGCAAGGCATCTACCTGCGGTTTTAGTTCAACAAGTTTCGGAGTGATCGCGGTTGAGCGATTCATCGTAGTAAACCGCCACAGTTTTGGCGGAGGCAGTCAGATTTGTGGGTGTTAAACCAAAGATTGTCCCTTTTGACTAGTCGTTTAAGAACGTCCTCAATGACTAAGTTGCAGGTGGTTGCGGTTGTGTTACACTAACGCTGCGTATATGACGCAAATATCTCGATACAGATCAATGATGTCCGTCGGTATTTGACGGAGCTAGACTGTTTAGCCGCCCTGAAGGTTTATGCAGGGAGCATGTGATCACAGGGCTTGAAAAGAAAGTTGAGCAAACACTGTGTCTGATCAACAGCAAGAAAACGAAATAACGACGACGCAAGCCGCTCCCGCTGCACCGGTTGCGTTGGACCAGGTCGCGGCGCCCGCGCAAGCCTCGGCTCCTGAGACGCCTAAGGCTGCTTCGACGCCTACGCCTTCAGCGGCTGAGAAGGCCGTGCCTGCAACTGGTGAGGAGGCTGCTCCGGCAAAGCCCAAGCGTACGCGTCGCACGGTCAAGCCTGCCACTGACGGCGAGGAGGTCACCAAGCCCAAGCGCCGTACCACGCGCACGACGCGCGCCAAGCGCACCGTTGCAGCTGACTCCTCGGCGCCGATTTCCGATGAGGTCGCGCAGGCACGTGCGTTGGCGCAGATTAGCGAGGCTCAGGTGGTGCGCGCCCGCCGTCGTGCTGCCGAGCGCGAGGCCGCGGCTCTGACCGAGCTTGCAGCTCCGTCTGTGCCCGAGACGCCTGCCGCCACCGAGACTCCTGTCGCCGACCAG
>CABUTL010000149.1 GCA_902494375.1 uncultured Collinsella sp. | reverse complement strand
GACAGAGGGGAGGCGCCGCGCGCTCGGGCGGCGCGCCAGGGAGATAGTGGACGAGATAGTCGAGAAGCGCGGTCTCAAGAAGGAGTAACATCGGGACTTGCAGCGACGGACCTCAGGACGCTCTTACACCACGTCTACGCGCGCCACCACAACATTCGATGCTTTTCCCGATTTTGGCAAAAAACGTCGAATGTTGTGACGGTTTGAGGCGAGGTGAGGGGCACGGAGAGATCAAAGCATCGTGCTCGAACGGGTTAATCCAGCTCTTTTAAGCCATGCGCCAGCTGCCAGTACTCGCCGTGCTGGGCGAGCAACTCTTCGTGCGTGCCGCGCTCGATGATGCGGCCGTGTTCGAGGACCATGATGGCGTCGGCGTCGCGGACAGTGGACAGGCGGTGCGCGATCATAAACGTGGTGCGACCGCGCATGATGCGGTCCATACCGCGCTCGATGAGCTTTTCGGTACGCGTGTCAATGGAGCTCGTGGCCTCGTCCAGGATGAGCACCGGCGGATCGGCGACGGCCACGCGCGCGATGGCGAGCAGCTGACGCTGACCCTGCGACAGGTTGGCGCCGTCGGCCGTGACCGGTGTGTCGTAGCCCCGCGGCAGGCGGCGGATAAACGAGTCGGCGCAGGCGGCCTCGGCAGCGGCGCGCACCTCCTCGTCGGTCGCGTCGAGCTTGCCAAAGCGGATGTTCTGCGCAATGGTGCCGCTAAACAGGTGCGTGTCCTGCAGCACAATGCCGAGCGACCCGCGCAGGCCGGCCTTGGCAATGTGCTTGACGTCGATGCCGTCATACGTGATCTCGCCGTCATCGACTTCGTAGAAGCGGTTGATGAGGTTGGTGATGGTCGTCTTGCCGGCACCCGTGGAGCCCACAAACGCGATCTTTTGCCCCGGCTTGGCAAACAGGTTGAGGTCCGTGAGCACGCGGGTGCCCGGCACGTAGGAAAAATCCACGGCATGGAAGCGCACGTCGCCGGCAAGCGGGACCAAGCCGCACGTGAGCTCGGTGCCGTCGGCAGCCACCGCGCGGCCCGACTCATCAACGGCTGCCACATCATGCAAATGCCCGTACGCGCCCACGCCCTGGCCCTCGGGAATCTTCCACGCCCACGCGGCGTCGCCCGTCTGCACCAGCTCCACGCAGCCCTCGTCCACCTCGGGCTCAAGGTCCATGGCGGCAAACAGGCGCTCGGCACCGGCCAACGCGTTGAGCAAGAAGTTGCCGAGCTGCGTAAACTGGTTGATGGGCATGGCGGCCTGGCGCACAAAGACCAGGTAGCTCGCGAGCGCACCTACGTCGGCGAGCCCCTTGATGCAGAGCATGCCGCCCGCCACGGCGACGATGGCATAGTTGACGTAGCCAATCACGACAGTCATGGGCACCATGGAGTTGGCATAGCTCACGGCGGCGGTGCCGGTGCGGCGAAGCTCGTCGTTGCGGCAGGCAAAGCCGGCGACATTCGCCGCCTCACGGTTAAAGACCTTGATGACCTTTTGACCCGAGACCATCTCTTCGATATATCCGTCCAGGTCGCCAAGCGATGCCTGCTGGGCAGCAAAGAAACGCTTAGAGCGCGCGCCCGAGTAGCGCGCATACAGCACAATGGCCGCATCGCACACGAGTGTGATAATCGTGAGCTGCCAGTTAAGGATGATGAGCATAGCCGTGGTGCCCACAACCTGAATGGCGGCCTGAATCACGTTGGCAAAGCTGTTGTTGAGCGCCTCGGAGACGGTGTCGACGTCGTTGGTGAAAAAACTCATGATGTCGCCCGAGCGCGTGCTGTCAAAATAACTGAGCGGCAGCGTCTGGATGTGCGCGAACAGGTCGCGGCGAATATCGGACACCACGCGTTGGGCCGCGCGCACCATGATCTGCGAGTAGCCCAGGGCCGAAAGCACGCCCGCGGCGTAGATGATCGCCGTCAGGATGACCTGCTTGGCGAGCAGTTCCTCCCCGCCAGTGGCCAAACCGTTAACGATGGGGCGCACCATGTAGGTGCCGGCGAGGCTCGCGATGGCGGCAACGGAGGCGAGCACGCCCACCGCGAGCAACGAGAACTTGGCATGCCCCATGTAGGAGAGCAAGCGGCGCACAGTGCGCTTGAGGTCGGCCGGGCGTGCTTGGGCTGCGGTCTTAGGCATGACGCTCACCCCCTTCCAAGGGCGATCCGCATGCGACGGAGGAAAACGGATCATTCGCGCAACCATCGTCGCTGCCGTCGCCGGCGTCCGCGTTCCTCGCAAACTCCATCTGCGAGGCGTAAATCTCCTGGTATATGTTGTCGCCCGCCAGCAGTTCCTCGTGCGTGCCCACGCCGTGGACACGACCGTCGTCCAGCACCACAATGCGATCGGCATCCATGACGCTCGCGATGCGCTGGGCGATGATGAGCACGGTCGTATCGGGAATCCGAGCGATGTGCTCGCGAATCTTTGCGTCGGTCGCCATATCGACCGCGCTGGTGGAGTCGTCAAAAATGAGCACGCGCGGATGCTTGAGCAGCGTGCGCGCGATGCACAGGCGTTGCTTCTGGCCACCCGAGACACCGGCGCCGCCTTGGCCCAACTCGCCGTCCAGCCCGCCGATGCGATCAAGGAACTCGTCCACGCACGCCGCGCGGCAAGCCGCGAGGAGCTCATCGTCCGACGCCTGCGGATTGCCCCACTGCAGGTTCTCGCGCACGGTACCCGTAAACAGCACATTCTTTTGCAGCACAATGCCCACAGCGTCGCGCAAGGCGGCGAGGTCGTAGTCGCGCACGTCGTGTCCGCCCACAAGCACGGCGCCTTCGGTGGCGTCGTACAGGCGCGCAATCAGCTGCACAAGCGAGCTCTTGCCCGATCCCGTACCGCCGAGGATGCCCACCGTCGAGCCGCTCTCGATGCGAAGGTCGATATGCTCGAGCACATCCTCGGCTGCATCCGCGCGGTATTTAAAGGAAACGTCGCGAAACTCGATACTGCCGTCCGCTGGCGCCGCAATCGCGAGGTCTCCCGCGGGGTTGGCGATAAAGGGCTCCTCATCGAGCACCTCGGCGATACGGCCCACACTCGTAAGAGCGCGCGTGAGCAGCAAAAACACGTTGGAAATCATCATGAGCGAGTTCATGATCAGCAGCACGTAGCTCATAAAGCCCGTGAGCGAGCCCACGCCCAGCTTGCCGGCGAGAATCATGCGGCCGCCAATCCACAGGATGGAGAGCGCAGCCACGTACATCGACAGCTGAAACACCGGCAGGTTGAGCACCGCGTTGCCAAAGGTCTTCGTCGCAGTGCGCGCGAGCTCGGTATTGACGGTGTCGAACTTGGCCTCCTCGTGCTCGGTACGAACGTAGGCCTTGACGGCACGCACGGCGGTGAGGTCTTCCTGTACCACGCCGTTGAGGTGGTCCATCGAGGTCTGGAGTTGGCGGTAGAGCGGGCTCACGCGATAGGTGATGGCGCCCAGTACGATTGCCAGCACGGGCAAGATGATCGCAAAGACGGTGGCGAGCGGGCGCGACAGCATCAGCGCGTAGATAAGGCCGACGATAAGCGTCACCGGGCCGCGCACCATAGGGCGAAAGCCGTTGCCCACAGCATTTTGGATAACGGTGATGTCCGTGGTCATGCGGGTGACGAACGAGCTGGCGTCGTAGTTGTCCAGGTTACCAAAAGCGAGCGTCTGAATCTTTTTGTACTCGGCCTCGCGCAGGTTAGCGCCTAGGCCCGAGGCAACGCGGGCGGACGTGCGGGCATAACCCAAGCCCAGTACCAGCGAAAGCGCAGCGCACACCAACATGTACGCGCCCTGCAGCAGCATGTAGTTGATATCACCCGCAGGCACGCCCACATCGATGATGTTGGCCATGATGACCGGGATAAACAGCTCGAGCACCGTCTCGACCGACACAAAGAACACGCCGAGGATGGCATCGCGACGGTATGCCCCTAGATAGGAAAACAGTATTTTGAGATTGCGCACGCAGGTTCAACCCCCATCAAACGTTGTTCGCAAACGCACGTATTATTGCGCGCCGAATAATGGTGTCAAGTATTCCGAAATCGTTTTCTGCAAGGTTAGCGACGGCGGCGAGTTCTCGTGACGTGTGTCCATATTCACTCGGAATAATGGTGCGCGAGACTTTTTCGCTTCGGCGTCAACACAAACCTTGACTCTACAATCGTTGTAGGGTTTTCACTACACTGGTACGTAAACAAACACAGCCAGAAAGCCCCGCCCATGGAACACGACCTCACACGCGGCAATGTCCTTAAGACCATCGCGATCTTTGCCCTGCCTTATATGCTCTCGTACTTTTTGCAGATGCTCTACGGCATGGCCGACCTGTACATGATGGGGCAGTTTAGCGGCGCCGCCGGCATCACCGCCGTGGCAAATGGCGCTCAGACGCTCTATATGATTACCGTGGCACTCGTGGGCCTGGCCATGGGAACGACGGTGGTCGTCGGCCACGCCGTGG
>CABUTL010000148.1 GCA_902494375.1 uncultured Collinsella sp. | reverse complement strand
GCCCCGCAACGGCTGCAACGACGCCACCGATAATAAACCGGCGGCGGGTCATGGCATCGTGCCGGGCCTGCTCCAGGATCTCTCGCGCGCGCTCGCCGGCGACGTCGACCTTAAGGTGCGTACCGGAGTCGATGTCGATTGCGGCGTCACTGCCCGCGCCCTCGCGGCCCTCGGATTCGGCATCGGTGAGGTATGCCGAGAGCACCTCGAGCATCTGCTGCTCGGTAGGGCGATCGCACTGCTCGACTGAGAGACCCTTCATGATGATTTGGACAAGCGCTTCATCGCCCTCGCAGCGCGGCTCGAGCGGCGCCGGCTTGGTCTTGGTCTTTACGAGATAGAACGAGCCGGTTGCAGCGGCGTCCGTCGACTCAAAGTCAAACGGTTTGCGACCGCTGTAGAGCTGGTACAAAATGCTCGAAAGCGCGTAGACATCGATTGCCGGCGAACGGCGAAGGGCCGCGATGCCTTCGATATCCTGCGTGAGCATCTCGGGCGCGGCGTATGCGGGCGTGGCAAAGCGCCAGATGTCGGCGCGCCGGGTGATCGTGTCGTCGCCGAGAGCCATGGTCGCGGAGCCCATGTCGATGAGGCAGGGGTCAAAGGAGCAATCGGCAATCTGCTGCTCGAGCGTTCGGCTGGTGGTGCGGAACATGATATTGACAGGCGACAGGTCGCGATGGACGACCGGATTCACGAGGCCTTGGGTCATCAAGAGCGCACGAAGCACGGCGTTTCCGACGGCGGCGACCATCTGGGTGGTCAGCCCGCCCGAGGCGTCGTGCGGAAGCAGGGGCAGCGCCTGCTTGAGCGAGATGCCCTCGACCCACTCCATGAGGATGAGCGGGTCATCCTCACACAAGCCGTAGCCATAGACGCGCGGAAATCCGCGCAGGTGCGAGACGGTACACAGATGACGGTACTCCTCGAACAGCGCAGCGGTGTTGGCCAGGTGCGCGGCCGATTGCTCGGCGGAGCGGTCGGGGGCTTGGCCGGAAAGGATAGCGTTGTCCTTGAGTAGCTTGACGGCAAAGACCTCGCCGCTCGTGTTGGTCGCGCGCAGCACGTGCCCGATGTTGCCGTTGTTGCGGTGGGCCGTCTGGAGAATAAGCGTCATAAACCGACGTTTGGCGTCGTCCTCGGCGCTGGGGTCGACCGCCACGGCGGTATCGAACGTATCGAGACGGATGAGTTTGTCGCCATAGGCGCTATCGGTAGTATCCATGGCGTTCCTTTGTCTGGCATGGGTTGCCGCACGTATACGTGAGCAGTGCGGATATCGGTAAAGTACCATGATAGCCGCACTGCCCACGTATACCGCTGAGCATTGTCGTTTACGACGCAGAAGGTAGAAGATGAAAGACGGACGGCGACCGTCTTCCGATCGCCGTCCGCGCTAGTCCACAATGACAAGGAATGTCGTGTAGAGACCCAGATGGAGCCTGTCGCTGTTTTCGATTTCCACTGGGGGATAGATCTTGCCGGGCTCGCGTTGGTCGCGCGGCGGCTCAATCACAATATCGCCGTCGCCTGCACCCGATTCGAGTACCGTGCCGTTGGTCGATCCAAGGCCCTGGGCGTACCAGTGCTCACCCTCAAGCCAAATGCGAAGATGCTCGCGCGATGCGTCGGCGCCCACATCGGTGATGCTGGGCGAGGTTTTGGGCAAAGAACCAATTACGGTGCCGCGCGGATCGCGTGTGAGGGGATGGATTTGCATGTCGGCGCAGTTGTCGGCATGGGTTCTGAGCAGACCGAGGTTGGGGGCGACGGTGCGCGGCTGCTCCAGGCTGCTCATAAAGCCACGTCCGACGGTAGTTTCGGTGGTGCCAAAGTGCCCGCCCGTCTTGCTGTCGCAAAAGCGCTCGACGGTGGCCACGCCCTGAACGGGATCGGCGAGCGCCCCCGTTGCCACAAAGAGCATCAAGAAGAGCGTGCTTTTCTCGCGCACGGCATTGCCGTCAAAGTTGTCGATGCGATTGAGGGCATTTGCATATAGGCGGCTGTCCAGCTTGTAGCTGGTGAGAGCCGACATCATTTCGTTGGCGGCCGGACCGCGATAGTGCTCGGCGATTGCCCGATAGGCGGACTCGCCGCCGCCGAGCTTGCTGCAGATTGCCGCGGAAAGGTTGAGCGTGGTGACGGTAAAGTCGCTGTAGATGGCGGGCGCGCACTGGTCAGGCTTGCGATGGACGATGTAACGGGTGAGATACGAGCGGTTGGAAGAGCATTTCTCGAGCAGGGTACTGCCGAGAAAAGAGTTTCCATTGATAAGCATTCGGGCGATCTCGAGATGTTTAAGACCGCCGAACGAGCGAATATCGTTATAGAGGACCGAGCAAGGCGTCTCTGCTGCCACGGATACCTCCTTTGATTGCTTCCTAGCCAATATGGCGATAGGAATTAATGGCCCCCGGTGGGCGACGTATTAAATGGCCGCGCAATATATAGCGTAACCAAAGCAACATTATAGGCCACATGTTCGAAATTGCAGGAAGCCTGAGAGATTTGGTTTGGACTGGACGGAAATCCCCCTCTGTCTTGATCTATAACAATTAGGACCGATTTTACTCGGTAACTGTTACAGATTGAGACGTTTGTGAACCGTGTCGACCGTTTGTCTCGATCTGTAACACGTAGAGGAAGATTTGCCCTGTAGATGTTACAGATTGAGACAATCAGCCGGGCCCACCTCGTCCGCCTCGTCATCTGTGGTTTACGTGGGGGCATGCGAAGCACGGGTATACTAACCGGCGGCGAATCTGCTCCATCGCTTAGGGCCGCTGCGTCTGGACGGCGCGTGATAGGGCTGCCAAAGCGATCGCCAGCGTGCTGAGCAACGTCCTCTCTGTGCGCACCTGTTTTTGTATGTATTAGCGCACTACCAAGCACGCTCGCGCGGCCGCATGCCGTGCCCATAACGCGTGCAGATAAGGAACAACAACATATGCGTAATTCTGTATCCGACGTCACGGACGCCGAGATTCTGGACGAGACCCGCGAGGCCATGACCCAGGCTGCCTTCGATGCCGCCGACGAGGCAAATGCTGCCCAGGCCGTCGAGTCCGCTACCGAGAGCCTGCCTGCCTTTGACGAGCTGGGCCTTTCCGACGAAATGCTTCGTGCTATCGAGAACCTGGGCTACACGGCGCCGACGCCCGTGCAGGCCGGCTCGATTCCCGTGGTGCTCGAGGGCCGCGACCTGCTTGCCGCCGCCCAGACCGGCACCGGCAAGACGGCCGCCTTTTTGCTGCCGACCATGAACAATCTGGAGCACATCGCTCCGCCCAAGCCCGTGCGCGAGCGCGGCGGCCGCAACCGCCGTCGCGGTGCCAAGAAGCCCGAGGGCAACGGCCGCGGCCCCGTGATGCTCGTCATCACCCCTACGCGCGAGCTTGCCCAGCAAATCGACGAGGTCGCGAGCAAGATTGCCGACGTCACTGGCCATGTCGCCGTGACCGTCGTGGGCGGTGTGAGCTACAAGCCGCAAACCGCGGCGCTCAACTACGGCTGTGACATCCTGGTCGCCACTCCGGGCCGTCTGGTCGATCTGATCGAGCAGGGTGCCTGCCACCTGGGCGAGGTCAAAGTGCTGGTACTCGACGAGGCCGACCGCATGCTCGACATGGGCTTTTTGCCCGCCGTCCGCCGCATTGTGCGCGAGACGCCGGCCGAGCGCCAGACGCTGCTGTTCTCGGCGACCCTCGACGAGGAGGCCGTGGGCGAGATCACCGACCTGGTGAGCGACCCGGCTCGCGTGGAGATCGCACCCGCCACGTCGACCGCCGACACCGTCGATCAGTTTGTGTTCCCGGTGTCCATCGAGGCCAAAAACAACCTGCTGCCCGAGTTCCTCAAGAAGGAGGGCCCGGAGCGCACTATCGTCTTTATGCGCACCAAGCACCGCGCCGACAGCTGCTGCCGTCGCTTGGAGCGTAAGGGCATCAAGGCCGCCGCGATTCATGGCAACCGCAGCCAGGCCCAGCGCGAGCGTGCCCTTTCGGCCTTCCGCGACGGTACCGTCGACGTGCTGGTGGCAACCGACGTGCTCGCCCGCGGCATCGACATCAGCGACGTGCGCTACGTCGTGAACTTTGACGTGCCGGCCGAGCCGACCGACTACATCCACCGTATTGGCCGTACGGGCCGCGCTGGCGAGCTGGGCTGGGCCATCACGTTTGTGACCGAGCAGGACGTCGACGAGTTCTACGAGATCGAGAAGCTCATGGACAAGACGGCCGATATTTACGAAGCCGGCGACCTGCACGTGGGTCCCAACCCGCCCGCCGTTGACCCCGAGCGCGATCCTGCCGCCTTTAAGGTGAAGAAGAAGACTAAGCGCGGCAAGTCCAAGAGCAAGAAGAAGCTTGAGCAGGCGCGTCGCGACGGCAAGCGCAACGGCGATGACTACGGCGATGTGGCCGGTCGTTCCAACCGCGGTCGCGACGAGCGTCGCGGCGACGGCGAGCGTCCGAGCCGTCCCAAGCGCGGCGGCAAGACCCGCGTGCGCGAGGGCGTTCAGGCTCGCGT
>CABUTL010000147.1 GCA_902494375.1 uncultured Collinsella sp. | reverse complement strand
TGAAGCACGTTCTGACCAAACGAAGTACGGTAGCGCAGGGCACCAAGGGTCTTGACGATCTCGGGATGCAGGTCGTGAATGCCGGTATCGAAGGCAGCCTGCTCGCCAGCCTCGCGCACGCGCTGCTGAACCAGGTCGGCAGCCTTGTGATACATCTCCTCGATGCGAGCGGGGTGAATGCGGCCGTCGGCGATGAGGTTCTCGAGGGCAACACGAGCGGTCTCACGACGGACCGGGTCGAAGCTCGAAAGAACGACGGTCTCGGGCGTATCGTCGATCACGAGGTTGACACCGGAAACCTGCTCGAAGGTCCGGATGTTGCGACCCTCGCGACCGATGATACGGCCCTTGAGGTCATCAGAGGGAATGTGCACGGAGGTAACGGTGACCTCGGCTGTGTGGTCGGCAGCGCAGCGCTGAATCGCCAGGGACAGAATCTCCTGGGCGGTCTTGTGGCACTCGGCGCGAACCTGCTGCTCGGACTCGCGAATGATCGTGGCGGCCTCGTGGGTGACCTCGCCGCGAACCTTATCGAGGAGCTCCTTGTGGGCGTCCTCGCGGGTAAGGTCGGCAATACGCTCGAGCTCGGAGGTCTGCTTAGTGCAGAGCTCCTCAAGCTCGCGGGAGCGCTTCTCGACCTGACCGGCCTGGCTGGACAGCTGGTGCTCACGCTTGTCGAGAGCGTCGTTTCGGCGATCAAGGGACTCCTCGCGCTGCATCACGCGGTTCTCAAGCGTACGAATCTCGCTCTTACGCTGCTTGTCCTCGGCCTCGGCGGCCTGCTTGTTCTTGATGATCTCCTCTTTAGCCTCGAGCAGAGCCTCTTTTTTGAGGGTCTCGGCCTGACGCTTAGCATCACCGATCAGGGACTCAGCCTGTGCGTGTGCCGACTGGATCTTTTCGTCGGCCTCGTGAAGACTACCCTGCTTGGCGGTGCGCATGTAGGCAATGGCGGCGATGGCACCCAAAACGATGCCAACGAGCGCTGCGATGATAGGCATGCTCACTCCTTTTTATGGATTCGTTACACAACAAAGCGAACCGTCCTTACGAACGGCTCGCGACATTTGAGTAATATGGGCGCAGCTTATGCGGGTCGGATACAGATAAACATATAAACAAACTCATCACAGATGAGCACATATCACAAAGCAAATGACAGTGTTTATCGTACGTTGAACCACAACAACTGTCAAATAAATGGCCCCAGCACGGCGGCTAAAACGCGGTGAACGGCAGGGCAACAAAGCGCATACGCCTAAACTGCACATTCCTCGCGTTCGGCATCGAGACGTGCCTTAACGGCATCGGCGGCGATGTGATACGAGAAGCCCTTGCCCATCAAAAACCGAACCAGTTTTTCGAATCCGCGCGTCTCTGGAACACGACGCTTGGCGAGCAGGGCTGACGCACGCGTCAAATCGTCTTCGACGGCAAAATAATCCTCGGGATAACCGGGAATGTCATCGAGCACGACATGACGGCGCTTGAGCTCGGTCTCGATTTTGCGCTGTCCCCAACCGCGCCGCTTGCGCTCCTCGATAAAGTACGAGCAAAAGCGGCTCTCGTCTAAAAAGCGATACTCGGTGGCGCGCTCGACGGCGAAATCGATCGCAGGCTGGTGAAAGCCGTAGCGAGCCAGCTTGTCACGGACCTCACCCGTCGCATGGTCGCGGCGCGATAACATCTCGGTCACCATGGTAAGTGCACATTTACGCTCAATGAGCTGCACCGCCTCACGGAAGTTGTCCCAATCACAGGGAAGATCGGGGCGGTTTTTGACATACAGCCGCGCGACCCGCACGGGAATCCAAATGGACCGCTCAAAACCGCCCTCAAGCTCACAATCGATATGTGCGCAAGGCTTTTTGGACGCATACCCGCTCGAGAACGAGGAGGCCGCCTTCTTATCGGGAAAGACGACCGTGGCCTCGGTCACCGTATACGACATGAGCGTAACCGCTACTCGTCGTCATCATCGAGCATGGCGGAACCATCGATGGCGTAAAGCTCGTCAAACTCCTCAGGCGCAGGCTGATCGGTCAGCTCGACCTCGGACGGAGCATCGTCATCAAACTCAAGTCCGCAGGCAAGGCGGACCTTATGCTCAATCTCGTCAGCGCAATCGGGGTGTTCGCGCAGGAACGCCTTGGCGGCCTCGCGACCGTTGCCGAGCTTGTCCTCGCCATAGGCAAACCAGGAGCCCATCTTCTTGCAGATGCCGCACTCGACAGCCATGTCCAGAATCGAGCCCTCCTTAGAGATGCCCGTACCGTACATGATGTCGAACTCAGCAGAACGGAACGGAGCTGCCACCTTGTTCTTAACGACCTTGGCGCGCACGCGGTTACCGATAACCTCGTCCTTAAGCTTAATGCTGTCGATACGGCGAATGTCGATACGCACCGAAGAGAAGAACTTAAGGGCGCGGCCGCCCGTCGTAGTCTCGGGGTTGCCGAACATGACGCCGATCTTCTCACGCAGCTGATTAATGAAGATGCACGTCGTGTTGGACTTAGAAAGCGAGCCGGCGAGCTTACGGAGCGCCTGGCTCATCAGGCGAGCCTGAAGACCGACCGTAGTGTCGCCGATTTCTCCCTCGATCTCGGCACGCGGGGTCAGCGCGGCGACAGAGTCGACGACGATGGCATCGATGGCGCCGGAACGCACGAGCATGTCAACGATCTCGAGCGCCTGCTCACCCGTATCGGGCTGGGAAATCAGTACCTCGTCGATATCCACGCCAATGCGCGCGGCATACGTGGGATCGAGCGCATGCTCGGCATCGATAAATGCCACAACGCCACCCATTGCCTGGGCCTCTGCCAAAATCTCGAGCGAAAGCGTCGTCTTACCGGAGGACTCAGGACCGTAAATCTCGACGATACGGCCGCGCGGCACGCCGCCGATACCCAGCGCGGCATCGAGGGCCAGGGCGCCCGTGGGAATGGCCTCGACCTCGAGCTCGGGACCACCGTCGCCGTACCTCATGATGGAACCCTGGCCGAATTTCTTCTCGATCTCGGCCTTGGTGGTGGCGATCATCTCATCGCGCTCTTTACCCGTCGTGCGAGCATGAACGGTACGTACGGGACCTGAATTCTTGGCCATGAATAGCCCTCCTCTTAACAACCTGCATCGATAATAAACGAACGGCTGTTCGTGGTCAACCGTTCAGGCCAATCATATGCAGGCGGTCTTTCCAAAACCCAACCAAACGCCGACCAAACACTGACCAAATGCTTGACCACAAAGGACCAAATATGAACAAGGCAGGCAAAAATACATCTACAACCAGCACAAACGCCAAATGAGCCTAAGGTCCCTATCTCCACAATTAAGGGGCTCGAAGGCCCCTTAAAACACGTCTATTCCATAGAGTTGAGCACAAGGGCAATGCGACCCAATGCCTCCGTGACCGCATGGGCACGAACACACGAACGGTCGCCCTCATAGTGGCAGCGCACAGAGTCCACAACCGGCACGCCCCCATCGGCGGAACGATGCGCCCAGCCAATATAGAAAGTGCCCGCCGGATCGTCCTCAGTGCCACCGCCGGGGCCGGCATAACCCGTTGCGCTCACTGCAATATCGCTCTGGTACAGCTCCAGCGAACCCACCGCCATCTCGCGCGTGGTCTGATGCGACACCGCGGTATAGCGGTCAAGCGTCTCCTGCTCAACACCAAGAACGCGATGCTTAATCTCATCGCAATAGGTCACCGCACCGCCACGCAGCACCGCCGAGGCGCCCGGGATATCGGCAATCGTCGAGGCGATCATACCCGCCGTCAGCGACTCAGCCGTCGAAACCGTCACGCCCCGAGCGCTCGCGCGCTCGACAATATCACGCGCCAGCTCCTCGTTATGTGCGGAAATCTGCTCAAAAGAGTCCGTCATACCCACCAGGACCTAGACCGAAAAGACGATCTTGCGGCAGTTCCAGAAGTACTGGGCGCCCGAGATAACGGTCAGGACAACGGCAACGGCGTACAGGAAGCGCGACACCGAGTAGATGCCGAGCGTTAGCGCCACCGGGCCAAGGTGCAAGCCGGCCATAGCAAAAACGCACAGGTAACCGCAAATGGAGACCATCGTGGTTGCCGTCTTGTACTTGCCGAGCTTATCGGCCGCAACGACCACACCGGCCGCACTCGCGACCATGCGAAGGGCGCTCACCAGAAGCTCACGGAACAGGATAATGAACACGGACCACACGGTCACTGCGCCAAAATCCAAGAACAGCAGCAGGGCCGAGAACACGAGCAGCTTATCGGCGATGGGGTCCAAGAATTTACCGAAGTCGGTGATCTCGTTGCGCGAACGCGCCAGATAACCGTCGACCTTATCGGTGCACGACAGGATCACATACAGAATGAAGGCAGCGGCGGCGAGCGGGCCGTCGAAGGTGCTCCAATCCGTACCGGCAACACTCGTGTGAGAAAGCGCCGACACGATCATGAACACCGGGATAAAGACGATGCGAACGCACGTCACGATGTTGGCGGGCGTCCAGACACTCGTCAGTTCCTTATTACTCTCGTTAGCCACG
>CABUTL010000146.1 GCA_902494375.1 uncultured Collinsella sp. | reverse complement strand
CGAGGCTATGTTCCGCGGCGAGCGTCCCCAGAAGGGTCGCCTGCGTCAGTTCCACCAGGTAGGCATCGAGTGGCTCGGCGCTCCCGATCCGGCGGCAGACGCCGAGTGCATCATTATGCTCATGGAGTTTTACAAGCGCCTGGGCTTCGATCTTTCCAAGCTTCGTCTACTCATTAACTCGATGGGCGATGCCCAATGCCGTCCGGCCTATCGCGAGCAGGTCAAGCAGTTTATCCTCGATCACGCAGACGAGATGTGCGATGAGTGCCGCGAGCGCGCCGAGCTCAACCCGCTGCGTGCCTTTGACTGCAAGAACGACCACTGCCGCGAGATCATGGCCGACGCCCCGCTGATGGGCGACAACCTGTGCGATGAGTGCCGCGAGCACTACGAGCAAGTCAAGCGCTATCTGGATGCCGCCGGTATCGAGTATGTCGAGGATCCCACCTTGGTGCGCGGCCTGGACTACTACACCCGTACCGTCTTTGAGGTCGAGGCTCCCGGTGCCGGTGTCGGCTCCATCGGCGGCGGCGGCCGCTACGATGGCCTCGTCGAGCTCGAGGGCGGCAAGCCCACGGCAGGCGTCGGCTTCGCCGTCGGTTTTGAGCGCGCCCTGCTGGCCCTGCAGGCCTTTGGCAGCGACCTGGGTGCCGAGGAGGTCCCGTGCGTCTACGTCGCCAATGCCGGCAAGGAGCTGCGTCAGAACGTCTTTACCATTACGCAGCAGCTTCGCGCCGCAGGGATTGTGACCGAGGCCGACTATCAGGGCCGTTCGCTCAAGGCCCAGTTTAAGCAGGCCGATAAGGTAGGCGCCAAGCTCATCCTGGTCCTGGGCGGCGACGAGCTTGCCGCCGGCAAGGTCAAGGTGCGCGACATGCAGAGCCATGACGAGGTTCTCGTCGATCTGGCCAACGTCGTCGAGGCGGTTCGCGAGCGTCTGTAGCGTATGATTTTTGAGCTGCGGACCCGCTAACATGTCCCGCTCGCGACGAGCTATTGTTACGGGGGTGTTTCGCATTTATGCGGAATGCCCTCGCTTGCATATGCCGCCCACCGAGAAATACGACCATTTGGGGCAAAAACCCTTGCAATGCAGAAAATACTTTTGTGTGGTAAAGCGCAATCAGTGTCGAAAGTATTTCTCAAACGCCTATAATGAATACCGCATGTTACGTGCATAGAAGGAGGAATGGGAGGAAACGTGGCTGAGAACCTAAGCAACCAGTCTGTACCCGAAGCCGCGGCGCGCGTCGCTGCCGTGGTCAACCGCCTCGTTAACCGAATCGGCTCGAATGCCGAGTCCAGGGAGCGTCTCGCCGAGATCGAGATCCCCGAGGAGCTGCGCGACAATCTGGCGCTGTTCTTGCGCCTGGAGCGCCGTGTGCTTAGCGAGTATGATCCCGAGATCGCGGACCTGTTCGACAAGATTTTGACAGCCGAGATTGTGGTCAATGCCGGCAACCCCGGTACCTGCGCTGCCGACGAAGCCGTCGACGAGCAGGGCGTGCCCACCGCCGACGAGCCCACTGCCGTGGCATTTCGTGAGGTCGTCGATTTGATCGACAGCCTGCCGCTCGATAAGCAGCAGGTCATCGTTCGCGCCTTTACGAGCTTTTTCCATCTGGCAAACCTGTCGGAGGAGAACTACCGTGTGGCGCAGCTGCGCGAGCGCGAGGCCGGTGCGTCGACCGATACCGAGGTCGATCCTGCCAACGAGCTTACCGTTGCCTATCACCAGCTGGTGAATGAGCTGGGTGTCGAGGGTGCCAACGAGCTGCTCGACAAGCTCGAGTTCCACCCTGTCTTTACCGCACATCCCACCGAGGCCCGTCGTAAGGCCGTCGAGGGCAAGATCCGCCGTATCTCCAACCTGCTGGAGGAGCGTCCGCGTCTGGGCGGCTCCGACCTGGTGGAGAACGAGCGCCATATGCTGCAGGAGATCGACGCCCTGGTGCGTACGAGTCCCATCGCGCTCAAGAAGCCCACGCCGGTCGAGGAAGCCGATACCATCATCGACATCTTCGATAACACGCTGTTCGACGTTATCCCCGTTATCTATCGTCGTTTTGACGATTGGGTGCTGGGCGACAAGGCCGGTACTGTGCCGCCGCTGTGCCCGGCGTTCTTCCATCCCGGCAGCTGGATCGGTTCCGACCGCGACGGTAACCCCAACGTCACCGCCAAGGTGAGCCGTGAGGTCGCCGCCAAGTACTTTACGCACATGGTGCTCAAGCTCGAGGACAAGTGCCGCCACATCGGCCGCAACCTCACGCTCGAGGCTACCTACAGCAAGCCGTCGGCCGAGCTCATTAACCTGTGGAACCATCAGGTCGAGATGAGCCCTCGTTACACGGCCCGCGCCGAGCTGATCTCCGAGCACGAGCCGCATCGCGCCGTCATGCTCGTCATGGCCGACCGCCTGAACGCCACCGTCCGTCGTATCACCGACACCATGTACCACAGCGCCGACGAGTTCCTGGATGACCTGCGCGTCGTCCAGCGTTCGCTGGCCGCCTGCGGTGCCGTCCGTGCTGCCTACGGCCCGGTCCAAACCATCATCTGGCAGGTCGAGTCCTTCGGCTTCCATATGGTCGAGATGGAGTTCCGTCAGCACTCCGTGGTGCATGCCCGCGCCCTTAAGGATATCCACGAGAACGGTATCCATGGCGACCTGCAGCCCATGACGCGCGAGGTCATCGATACCTTCCGCGCTATCGGCTCCATCCAAAAGCGCTACGGCAAGAAGATGGCGCACCGCTACATCATCTCGTTCACCAAGAGCGCCCAGCATGTGGCCGACGTCTTTGAGCTTGCCCACCTGTCCTTTGCACACGAGGAGGATGTCCCCGAGCTCGACGTGATCCCGCTGTTCGAGCAGCTCGAGGACCTCGAGGGCTGCGTCGACGTGCTCGATCAGATGCTCGCGCTGCCCGTGGTGCAGAAGCGCCTTGCCCAGACCAATCGCCGCATGGAGGTCATGCTGGGCTACTCCGACTCCTCCAAGGATGCCGGTCCTACCACGGCCATGCTCGCGCTGCACTCCGCGCAGGAGCGCATCGCCAAGTGGGCAGAGAAAAACGATATCGATCTGGTGCTCATGCACGGTCGTGGCGGCGCCGTGGGCCGTGGCGGCGGCCCGGCCAACAAGGCCGTGCTGGCTCAGCCCAAGGGTTCGGTCAACTGCTTCTTTAAACTTACCGAGCAGGGCGAAGTCATCTTTGCCCGTTACGGCAACCGCACGCTGGCTCAGCGCCATGTTGAGTCCGTTGCCGCCGCAACGCTTTTGCAGTCGGCCCCGAGCGTCGAGAAGATTAACACCGAGACCACGCAGAAGTTCTGGGATATGGCAGAGAAGCTCAACGCCGTAAGCCACGAACGCTATCTGGACCTGCTGCACACCGATGACTTTACGCCGTGGTTCTCGACCGTGACGCCGCTGACCGAGGTCGGCTTGCTGCCGATCGGCTCGCGTCCCGCCAAGCGCGGCTTGGGCGCCAAGTCGCTCGACGACCTGCGTACCATTCCGTGGATCTTCAGCTGGAGCCAGGCGCGCATTAACCTTGCCGCTTGGTACGGCCTGGGCACCGCCTGCGAGCAGTTTGGCGATCTTGACCAGCTTAAGGCTGCCTACCAGGAGTGGCCGTTCTTCCGCACCTTTATCGACAACATCGAGATGTCGATCGCCAAGACCGACCAGCGCATCGCCAAGATGTATCTGCACCTGGGCGACCGCCAGGATCTGTCCAAGAAGGTCTTCACCGAGATGCAGCTCACGCGTAAGTGGGTCCTTGCCATCGTCGGTGACGAGTGGCCGCTGCAGCGTCGTCGCGTGCTCGGCTGCGCCGTCCGCGTGCGTAACCCCTACGTCGACGCCCTGTCCATCGCCCAGGTCCGCGCCCTTCGCGAGGTGCGCATGAACCAGGACGAGATGGCAGAGGAGAAGAAGGCTGAGTACATGAGCCTGATTCTTTCGACTGTGACCGGCGTCTCGGCAGGATTGCAGAACACGGGGTAATCGATAGCCCTGTAGTCGTCCGGGCCCGCCATCAGCTTACTTTTAGGCACGTCCTCGGACATGCAAGAAGCCCTCGCTGCGCACTTCGTGCGGCGAGGGCTTCTTGCGTCCTGCGGAGTGTGCCTAAAAGTAAGCTGATGGCGGGCCCTACGATGTCCGGTCTTCGGTGGATTACTGGCTGGGGGAATAATGGCGCGCTTCGCGCGTTTTGGATGGGGCTTGTCCCGGCGGCGCGTTTGGCGCTTCGCGCATCGCGTCTTATCGATTGGGATTGAGATGCATGTGGCGCTTCTCGATTTACGACTGTAGCGGCCGCGGTCCCGTTTGGGATCGCGGTTGTTTTGTTGTGGGTCAAATATGAACGTTGTGTTAATGAGTCGGTGGACGGTGGTGTTTTTCGGTGAGCGGCGTATCCTTCCAACGGCTTATCTAGTGTGTCAGTTGAAAGGAAGAGGGCGCTCGTCATTGTTTGAATGTGAACTGCCGTTTGACCACAAGACGTTGCATCTGGAACTCGAGGATAAGAACTTCGCGGGTGTGATGGAAGGTCACCAAAACGAGTTTAAGACTACGAAATCGCAGGAAGAGCTGGTAGAGGAGTCGCTTGCCAACCCTTATGGCTCGCCTTCGCTCGAGGAGCTT
>CABUTL010000145.1 GCA_902494375.1 uncultured Collinsella sp. | reverse complement strand
TTCGACTAATTTTGGGCTCCTCGAGACCATGTAAACGTCCCACTCTCCCTTCCAAACACCCATCCGAGCCCCATCCCAATCAAAAATTGCTCAAAACGCATCCCAAGCTGCCCCAGATTTATACGTATCTGAACTAACTGTCCAGACCATTACGAACCAGGCCTCTTGCCAGCCACAAGTGACCCGTTTTCCTCCGTCCCCAACGGATCAATAAGAAAAGAGGGGCTGTCCCACGTTGATGGGACAGCCCCTCTGGCATCGGTCTGTGCGATACAGCTCGTTAGAAACCCTGGCCGTAGCCCTGGCCCTGGCCCTGCTGGCCTAACAGCTCCTCCAGATACTGGCGCAGCTGCTCGTCGGTAATACCGCCGTTGCCGGTGTCGGTCGAACTGTCGTCCTGCTGCTGGTTCTGCAGCTCCTCGTCAGAGCCCAGCTCAACCGTGACCTTCTTCTCTTCCTTGCCGCGCATAAGCGTGATCTCGACCTTCTCGCCCACCTCGTGGCTGCGCAGTGCGATGATCAGGCCATCGGCGCTCGTGATCTCGTCGTCGCCCAGCTTGGTGATGACGTCGCCCTCCTGAATGCCGGCCTTGGCGGCAGGACCGTCCTCGACGACGCTCGCCACATACGCGCCGCTATCGGTGCTCAGCTTGTTGGTGCGAGCGTTGAGCGCATTGACGCTCGAAAGCGTGGCGCCCATGTACGGATGCACCGGCGTCTTGCCGTCGATAATCTGGTCGGCAATGTTCTTGGCGTAGTTGACCGGAATGGCAAAGCCCACGCCCGAGCTGGAGCCCGAATAGCTCTCGATAAGCGAGTTGATACCCACCAGCTCACCGTTGTCGTTGACGAGCGCGCCACCGGAGTTGCCCGGGTTGATGGCGGCATCGGTCTGGATCATGTTGGCGTAGATAGTGTTGCCGCTGGTAGAGCTCATGGCTGTGGAGCGGTAGAGCGCCGAGACGATACCGGTGGAGACAGACTGCTCGTTGCCGAACGGCGAGCCGATCGCCATGACCCACTCGCCCACGTTGAGCTTGGAGGAATCACCGATCTCGATCGGCGTGAGCTTGGAGGCATCGGCGTCCTTGAGCTTGATGACGGCCAGGTCGCTCGAGGCGTCGTTGCCCACGAACTCGGCCTCATAGGTGGTGCCGTCGTCCATGGTCACCACGTACTGGTCGTAGCCATCAACCACGTGGTTGTTGGTGAGGATGTGGCCCTCGGTATCGAGCACCACGCCCGAACCGACGCTGCCCGAGTTGTCCGACTCGTCGGCAGACTGCGAAAGCGAGCCATTCTGGCTACCGCTCGAAGTGGCGGTGATGGAAACGACGGAGGGCAGGGCCTTGGCAGAAACGGCCTCGGCCAGCGTGGTGTCCTCGGAGTCGATCGTGATCTTTTGCGTCGATGAACCCGAAGCACCCGCCGTCACGGCATTCTTGCCGCCACCGATATTGAGCGTGCCGCTCATAATGAGCGCAATGACCAGCAGGGCGCCGCAGGCACAGCCGGCGAGTGCCGTAATAAAGATCGGCAGCTTTTTGGTCTTGGTCTTGACCACTGTGTGCTTGTTTACAACCTGCTGGCCACCCAGCGGCTGGCCGGTCTGTGTATCGTAAGCCTGCACGTAGGGAATGTTACTGCCGGCAGGCGTCGACTCCACCTGCACACGCGGCTGCTGCTGGGTCTCGCCAGCGTTGCCCGCATCCTGAGGACGCTGGGAATCGTTCTCGCTCATGGCTGCGATCCTTTCGTCAAATAACCAAAGGCCCGCCAAACACGTGGCGGGCCATCAATGTTCACGTTGAGTTGTACCCCAATATGCGGGCGTACGTGTATGAGAACGCAATCTTTTAGGAATGCTTAAGTTCTGCTGCAGGCCCGAAAGGAATCCGCACCTGCGTCAAAACCACCACAAAGGTGCCTGTCCCCTTTGTGGTGGAAATCTAGTCCTTAAACAGATAGCCCACGCCGCGGACGGTGGTGATGTGCGCCGCGATCTGCGGGCCCACCTTGGAGCGGATGCGTCGAATGTGCACGTCGACGGTGCGCGTGCCGCCGCAGTACTCAAAGCCCCACACGCGGTGCAGCAGCACCTCGCGGCTGTAGGCGCGGTTGGGATGCGTCGCCAAAAAGCTCAGCAGCGAGTACTCCATCAGCGTCAGGTCGATGGGCTCATCATCGAGCGTCACCTGGTAGGTGGCCAAGTTGATCTCGAGGTTATCGATGTTGAGCACATCGTCGGCGGTAACGGTCTCCTCCTCGCCCATCAGGCGCTGCGCGCGAGCCTTGAGCTCGTTGGGCGTCGCCGTGGGGCACACAAAGTCGGCATGCGCGTGGTTCGGCAGACGCAGGGTGCCAAGTGCCTCGTCGTCGACGATCACCAGCATGGGAACGCCGCCGCGATCGTCAAGCCACTTGGCAATCTGATCGATGCGGTCGCTGCGAATGCCGTCGGAATCGAGGATCAGCAGGTCAAAGTCGTGCGCCGCAGTCGGCGAATCGGGGGTGGCCAGGCTCACCTCGACACCCAGGGTGGTCATCAAGCTGCGGGCAAACTCGTGGAAGCGCGTCGTGCGCGCCATGAACAGGGCACTCTTTTCGGACATATCGGCCTCCAAAGAAATGAGCTCAATCGTACTGGAACAAGCCAGCGCGATTAGGAGTTCGCCAGGTAGTGCTTGATCTCCCACTCGGTGATCGTAGACTCAAACTTATGCCACTCGTCGCGCTTCTTTTTGAGGAAGAAGCTGTGGATATGCTCGCCGAGGGCATCCTTCATAAACTGCGAGTCCTCAAACACGTCGAGCGCCTCTTTGAGCGAGCGCGGCAGCGGCGTGTAGCCGGCCTCGAGCATCTGACGGTCGGTGAGTTTGAGCGTCTCGGCCGTGGCCTCGGGCGGGAGCTCCAGCTTGCGCTCGATGCCGTCCAGACCAGCCGCCAGCGTGACGGCGTTGACCAGGTACGGGTTGGCCATGGGATCGGGACTGCGCAGCTCGATGCGCGTGGACAGCTGCTTGCCGGGCTTGTAGACCGGGATGCGGACCATGCTCGCGCGGTTGCGCAGGCCCCACGTGGCGTACTGCGGCACGGAGTCGCCGCCCGTGGTGATGCGCTTGTACGAGTTGACCGTGGGGTTAGTGATGGCGCTGATCTCGCGCGCGTGCGCCAAGATGCCGGCCATGTAGTGCTTGGCGATATCGGAGAGGTGGTACTTCTCGTCGTCCTCGCCCCAAAAGACGTTGTTGCCGTCGTGATCGAATAGCGACTGGCACAGGAACATAGCGCTGCCGTCCTCGCCCGCCAACGGCTTGGGCATAAAGGAGGCGTGGCACCCGCTCTCGTAAGCTTGCTGCTTAATGATGAGTTTGGCCGTGGTGATGGCGTCGGACATGCTCAGGGCCTCGGCGTGGCGCAGGCTCATGCCGTGCTGCGAGCGGCCGGCGGCGTGGAAGGTGTACTCCACGGGCACGGACATCTTCTCGAGCGTGAGGACCGTGTTGCGGCGCAGGTCGCGAGCGGCATCGCTCACCGAAAGATCGAAGTAGCCCACGTTGTCGAGCGGCTCGGGCGTGTGCTCGTCGGGGAAGTAGTAATACTCCAGCTCGGCACCCACGTTGAGCAGATAGCCGGCTTTCTCAGCCTTGCGGAACATGCGGCGCAGGGCGTCGCGCGGGTCGCCGGCGAAGGGCTTGCAGTCGGGGGTGCACACATCGCAGAACACGCGGGCGACGCCGTTGTGGCTCGGACGCCACGGCAAAATCTGGAAGGTCGAAGCATCGGGGAATGCGAGCATGTCGGCTTCCTCGGGCGTAGCAAAGCCCTCGATGGCGGAGCCGTCAAAGCCAATACCCTCCTCAAAAGCGACCTCGAGGTCCTCGGGGCTAATGGCAAAGTTCTTGAGGCGGCCGAGAATGTCGACAAACCACAGACGCACAAAGCGGATGTCACGCTGCTCTACGGAGCGAAGTACGTAATCGATGTTCTGCTGGTTCATGTCGCTCCCCTTTCTTTCGGGCGGGTTTCGACTGGTCTATATCGCAGATACTATCGCAGAAAAATGTTTCCGCAGGGTTAAAGCGTATCAAGCGCTCAAAAAACGTGCGCGAACAGGCCGTTGCGAACGAGCGGCTAGCGTGAGGTTGATGCGCGGTATTCGATGTGGCCGGGGATCTCGATGCGTTTGGGCGCCAGCTTTGCGGCCTCGCCCACCGTAGTGGTAACGATGTCGATGCGCTCGAACAGGCGCTCGACCACGCGCTCGGCAATGGTGAGGGTGTCCTGCGCGGCCGTGGTCACGCCGCCAAAGAGCACATGGTTCCAGGGGTAGTCGTCAAACGTCGCGATCTTGAGCCCCGCCGGCAGCGAGGGCCCCAGCTGTGCTAGCGCCTCGGTCAAACGCAGGAAGACCAGACCGTTGACGGCAATGAGGCCGAGCTTTTTGCCTGCATAGCCGCGGATAGTCTCGTCCAAGCGACCGACGCCCGTGGCGCCACCGTCGGCCAGGGTGACGACCTCGCCCGCAAGGCCGCGTCGCGAAAGCTCGTCGGCAAAGGCCTCGGCGCGCTCGCGACGGACGGGGCTGTCGTCGCTCGCCTCGGTGAGCAGGCACAGGCGCTCACTGCCAGCGGCGGCCAAGGCGTCTACCAAGCCGGCGACCAGCTCACGGTTGTTAGATGTCACCAGATCTAC
>CABUTL010000144.1 GCA_902494375.1 uncultured Collinsella sp. | reverse complement strand
GTCCTGTGGGCACTCGGTCTGCTGCTGATGGGCATGAGCCTCATCTTCATCCTGATCATCCATCTCATTGGCCGCAAGGGGGCGAAGGCTCGTGGCTAGCACGCGCATCCACATCGACGAGGCGAGGCTCGGGCGTGTCCAAAAGCAGGATCGCATCGCCACGGGCGTGCTGACGGCGATCGTCGCCATCGTCATGCTCATCGTCATCTCCATGGTGGCCTATATCCTGTTCGAGGGCATCTCGACGCTGTTCCAGCCGGGCTTTCTCACAGAGCCGTCGCGCGCCAACGGAACGCAGGGCGGCGTGCTCTACCAGCTGTTCGACTCGTTCTACCTGCTGCTGATCACTCTGATCATCTCGGTGCCCATCAGCCTAGGCGGAGCGGTCTTCCTGGTTGAGTACGCGCCGAACGGCCCTATCCGAGACATCGCCTCTACCGCCATCGAGACGCTGTCCTCGCTGCCTTCCATCGTCGTCGGCATGTTTGGCTTCCTGGTGTTCTCGGTGCAGCTGGGCTGGAAGTACTCCATCATCTCCGGCGCCGTCGCGCTCACCATGTTCAATATCCCCATTCTGGTGCGCGTGATTCAGCAGGCGCTCGAGGACGTGCCACAGGCCCAGCGCGATGCATGCCTGGCCATGGGCCTTACCCGCTGGGAGGCCACGCTGCACATCCTGATTCCCGAGGCCATGCCCGCCATCGTGACCGGCATCGTGCTTTCGGCCGGCCGCGTCTTTGGCGAGGCCGCGGCGCTGCTCTTTACCTCGGGCATGAGCTCGCCGGTGCGTCTGAACTTCTTGAGCTTTAACCTGTCGAGCCCCACCTGCGCCTGGAACGTGTTCCGCCCCGGTGAGTCGCTCGCCGTGCACATCTACAAGATCTATGGCGAGGGCAGCCCCGAGGCCCAGCAGATCGTTTGGGGCACCGCGGCGCTGCTGATGATTTGCGTGCTGCTGTTTAACGTAGTCGCCCGTATCGTGGGCAAACAACTGGCAAGGAAGATGACGGCCGAATGAGCGAGATAAATGCAACGCCCGCAACTGAGGCGGCATCGTCCGAGACCCAGGACTTTTTGTCGAGCGTGGGGGAGAGCGAGAAGCGCGTGCGCGCGAGCGGCAAGGCCGTGAGCGACGAGGTCGTGCTCTCCACCAAGAACGTCAACGTGTACTATGGCGACCACCATGCACTGCACAATACGTCGCTCGACTTTCACAAGGGCGAGATCACGGCGCTCATCGGGCCTTCGGGCTGCGGTAAGTCGACCTTCTTGCGTAGCCTCAACCTCATGAATCGCGAGATTCGCGGCTGCCGCGTGGAGGGCGAGATCAACTATCGCGGGCGCAACGTGAACACCAAGACCGAAAACACCTACGAGCTGCGCCGTTCCATTGGCATGGTGTTCCAGCAGCCCAACCCGTTCCGCAAGTCCATTCGCGACAACATCACGTTTGCGCCTAAGCGCCACGGCATCACCGACCGCGACGAGCTCGACCGCATGGTCGAGGAAAGCCTGCGCGGCGCGGCGCTTTGGGACGAGGTCAAAGACAAGCTCGACAAGAGCGCCTACGCGCTTTCGGGCGGCCAGCAGCAGCGTCTGTGCATCGCGCGCACGCTGGCGCTCAACCCCGACGTGATTCTGTTCGACGAGCCCTGCTCGGCGCTCGACCCCATCTCGACGCTGGCGATCGAGGACCTCATGTCATCGATCGTGGCCGACCGCGCCATCGTTATCGTGACGCACAACATGGAGCAGGCGTCGCGCGTGTCCAACCGCACGGCGTTCTTCTACATGGGCGATATGGTCGAGTACGACGAGACTGACGAGATTTTCCAACGGCCCAAGGATAAGCGGCTGAATGATTACCTCACCGGCATGTTCTCCTAGTCCGGGACATGCTTGAGGCCCGCGGCGGCCACGGTTGCCACGGGACTGATTGGAGAGGCGGGTCATCTCTTTTGGGAGATGGCCCGCCTTTTTGTGTCGTGTGCGGCCCGCCTTTTCGCTGCTATTATGGACAACGTTGAATTTCTACGAAGGAGCAGGGCATATGGCGATTCTTTTGGGATGCGATTCCGTCAGCCTAGAGTTTCCCACCAAGCATATTTTCGATAGCGTGACGCTCGGCGTGGGCGAGGGCGACCGTATTGGTATTGTCGGTAAAAACGGCGACGGCAAGTCGACGCTGCTGAGCGTGCTCGCCGGCACGCTGGAGCCCGACGACGGCCGCGTGACGCATCGTCGCGGCACCACGATCGGCCTGCTCGGCCAAAAGGACCAGCTTGTCGACACCGACACCGTGCACCATGCCGTCGTGGGCGACACGCCCGAGTATGAGTGGGCGTCGAGCCCCCGCACGCGCCAGATCCTCGCCGGTCTCATTAGCGATGTGCCCTGGGAGGGCACGGTGGGCGAGCTTTCGGGTGGCCAGCGCCGCCGCGTGGACCTCGCGCGCCTGTTGATCGGCGACTACGACGTGCTCATGCTCGACGAGCCCACTAACCATCTGGACATGCGCACCATCAACTGGCTTGCACGCCATCTTAAGGCTCGCTGGCAGCGCGGTCAGGGCGCCATGCTCGTGGTCACGCACGATCGCTGGTTCTTGGACGAGGTCTGCACCAGCATGTGGGAGGTCCACGACGGCCAGGTCGATCCCTTCGAGGGCGGCTACTCCGCATATATCCTGCAGCGCGTGGAGCGCGACCGCATGGCCGCGGTTACCGAGGAACGCCGTCGCAACATGGCGCGCAAGGAGCTCGCGTGGCTGAGCCGCGGCGCCCAGGCGCGTTCCACCAAGCCCAAGTTTCGCGTTGATGCCGCTCGCGAGCTGATCGCCGACGTGCCGCCCGTGCGTGACGAGCTGGAGCTCAAGCGCCTCGCCGTGAGCCGCCTGGGCAAGCAGGTTATCGATGTGGTCGACGTGGACGCCGGCTATGCGGATACCGATGGCGCGCCCAAGCAGGTGCTCTCTGACGTGACCTGGCTCATTGGTGCGGGCGACCGCTATGGCCTTTTGGGCGAGAACGGTGCCGGCAAGTCGACGCTGCTCGACGTGATCCAGGGCAAGATTGAACCCACGCGCGGCCGCGTGAAGATTGGCCAGACAGTGCGCTTTGGCGTGCTGTCGCAGCAGCTCGAGGAGCTCGAACCCTACATGGGCGACACGATCCGCGAGGTGCTCGGCAACTATAAGAAGTACTACGTCATCGACGGCAAGGAGACTTCGCCCGAGAAGCTCTGCGAGCGTCTGGGCTTTACGACGCAGCAGCTCTGGAGCCGCATCGGCGATCTTTCGGGCGGCCAGCGCCGTCGCCTGTCGCTGTTGCTGACGATTCTGGACGAGCCCAACGTGCTCATCCTGGACGAGCCGGGCAACGACCTGGATACCGACATGCTCGCGATTGTCGAGGACCTGCTGGACGGCTGGCCCGGCACGCTGATCCTGGTGACACACGATCGCTTTTTGATGGAGCGCGTGACCGACCAACAGTGGGCACTGCTCGATGGCCATCTGACGCATATGCCCGGCGGCGTGGACCAGTACCTGCGCCTGTGCAACGCTACCGCCGAGGGCGAGCCCGTGGGCGCGCCGAGCGCTAAGACCGGCACGTTCGACACCGGTGCGGCGGCTGCTGCCGACAAGCCCAAGTCGAGCGGTCAGCCCAACGGCCTTTCCAACGCCGAGCGTCAGAAGCTCCGCCGCGAGGTGAGCTCGCTCGAGCGCAAGATGGAGACGCAGCGCGCCCGCGTGGAGGAGGCCGAGGCCGCCATGGCCCAGGTCGATCCCACCAACTACACGGCGCTCGGCGAGCAGCAGGCAAAGATCGACGAGGCTCACGCCGCCATGGACGAGCTGGAGATGGCGTGGCTCGAGGCGAGCGAAAAGCTCGAGGGCGAGGAGTAGGCGAGAATGATCAAAGCCGCGTTTTTCGATATCGACGGCACGCTGCTGAGCTTTAAGACCCACCGGATTCCGGCGTCGGCGCAGCAGGTGCTCGACAGCTTTCGCGAGCAGGGGATTGCGTGCGTGATCGCCACGGGCCGTCCGACCTACCAGATGCCGGACTGGCTGTTCGACCTGGGCTGGGATGCGTACATTACGCTTTCGGGCCAGCACTGTTTTGATGCCAAGGGCGTCTACCGCAGCTGCCCGATCGATCCGGACGACGTTGCGGTGATTGTGGACCAGGTGGCGCAGGGGCGCTACGACTCACTGTGCATGCAGGGCGAGAACTCGTTTGTGAACCGCCTGTCCGAGCGCGTGGTGACGGCTGGCAGCAACGCGGGAATCGTCTACCACGAGGAGCCGTTTGAGCATGCCTTTGACGCGCCGGTCTATCAGTTCTGTGCCTTTGTTGACCCAGTTGACGAGCATATCGTGACCGATGCCGTGTCGCATTCGCTCACCACGCGCTGGTGCGACCTGTTCTGCGACATTATTCCGGCCAACGGCGGCAAGGACCTGGGTGTGGCGGCGACGCTGGAGCGCCTGGGCATCGACGCGAGTGAAGCGATTGCCTTTGGCGACGGCGAGAACGACCTGTCGATGTTCTCGGCCGTGGGCACAAGTGTGGCCATGGGCAACGCGCAGGACACGGTGAAAGCTGCGGCGACCTACGTGACGACCGCCGTGGACGACGATGGGATCTACAACGCCGCGAAGTACTTTGGACTGCTATAGCTGCGGCTCGGCACTTGGGGACACT
>CABUTL010000143.1 GCA_902494375.1 uncultured Collinsella sp. | reverse complement strand
TACCTGCGCGAGTGCCTCGATTCCGCCCTGGCGCAGACGCTCAAGGATATTGAGATCATCTGCATTAACGACGGGTCGACCGACAACTCGCCGGCGATTATCCGCGAGTATATGGAGCGCGATAGGCGCGTCAAGATGATCGACAAGGCCAACAGCGGCTACGGCGACTCGATGAACCACGGTCTGGAGACGGCGCGTGGCAAGTACGTTGGCATCTTGGAGTCCGATGACTTTATGGCGCCCGACGCACTCGAAAAGCTTGTCTCGGCCGCCGATAGCAATAATGCCGACTTTGCGAAGGCGAACTTTGATTTCTACTGGTCTAAGCCCGAGGAGCGCCGTTCGCTGCACGAGATGTTTAAGGCCAAGGACTGCGGTAAGCCGGTGCACCCGAGCGACACGACGCAGTTCTTTAAGCAGAAACCGTCGATTTGGTCGGCTGTGTACCGTCGCGATTTTCTTGAGCGCAACGGCATCAAGTTCTTGCCGACTCCGGGAGCATCCTTTCAGGACACGTCGTTTGCCTTTAAGGTGATTGCCTGCGCCGACAAGGCCGTTTACCTGCACGATGCCGTGCTTTCGTATCGTCAGGACAACGAGAACTCCTCGGTCAATTCTTCGGCTAAGGTCTTTTGCGTCAATACCGAGTATGCCGAGATCGAACGTTGGATCCGAGAGGATTTTGCCCGCGATCACGCAAGCGATGACGTCGCGCGCATGCTCAAGTTCAATCAGCTCATTAAGTACGACTCGTATATGTGGAACTATGTGCGCTTGGCGCCTAAGTTCTATAAGGAGTTCCTGGCTCAGATGGCCAAGGAATTTCAGGCGGCCTTGGATGCCGGGGACTTTTCGCTTGACGACCTCAAGCCGTGGAAGCGCGCGAACCTCGCTGCCATCCTCAAAGATCCTGAGGGCTGGGTTGACGAGCATCCGAGTTTTGCGACGGATGGTGCCTTGGGGCGTGCTAAGTATTACGCCTCGGTTGGAGGCCCAGGTGTGGTCGCCGCCTTCCTCATCGAATCGCTGAGGGGGTAGGTCGGCATGGGAGAGGCCTCGTGTCCTAAAGCTACCATTGTCGTCCCCGTTTACAACTCTGCGCGCTCCATTCAGCGATGCGTTGATTCGCTGTTGGCCCAGTCCGAGCGCTCGATTCAGGTTGTCTGCGTCAACGACGGGTCGACTGATGATTCGTTGAACGTGTTGCGCCAGATCGCGCAGGCTGACGATCGCGTACTGGTGATTGACCAGGAAAATGCGGGTGTCTCGTGTGCTCGAAATGCTGGTATCGATGTCGCCGAGGGCGAGACCGTCTTTTTTGTGGACGCCGACGATTACATCGATGCCCAGACGGTCGAGCGCGTGCTGCATGCCATGGAGTCTGCGGATGCCGAGGCCGCCGTTTTTGGCGGCGTCTGTGAACCTGCCGATGCTGCCCCCAAACGTGTCCAGCAACTCATGAGCCCCAAAGCTGGCACCTTCGGCGCCCGTGATCCCCAACTGCTGTTCCATTCGAATGCGCAGCCCTATGCCTGCCGTGCGGCTTTTTCGCGCGAGCTGCTCAATCGCGTAGGCATTCGCTTCGCCCCCGGTCTGGCTTTGGGCGAGGACGTCGTCTTCCAATTTGCGGCTTATGCGCTTGCCCACAAGACCGTCGTCATGCCGGACAAGTTCTACCACTACGTGATGGAGAGCGAATCGGCGACGCACGAGTTCAACAGTGTCGAGGCTCGCGCCAAAAAGCTCGATGCCCATATGAGAATGCTCGAGGAGGTCTTGGAGGACTGGGCGGGCTACGGTCTTATGGACCTGTGTCCCGGCGAGCTGATCACCTGGTTCCTGGACCTTATCGTGTTTGATTTGGCGCGCTTGGATTCCGATGACTTCCATCGCGTGGCGGCTCGCGTCAACATGGACCTCACGACGTTTTTGGGAACGGAGTGGGCGGATATGCCTGCTAAGGGCGCCGTTCGCCGTGTTGCCCACAAGCTCGTTGCGGCGACCCCGGGCGTTTCGATGGCAGATGCCACGCTGTTCTATCTTTCGACTCGCGGTCTCAAAGCCTGCCTGGAGCGCTTTATATAATTCCAAGCGCTGCCGCCCGCCGCAACCCGGCTGCTAAAATAACCCTGTTACACGCTATTCAACAGGAGGTTCTCTTGCAGAACTCTGATACCCCTAAAGTTTCGCTGCTTGTTCCCATTTGCAATGTCGAACGCTACCTGCGCGAGTGCCTCGATTCTGCCGTGACTCAGACGCTCAAGGACATCGAGATCATCTGCATTAACGACGGGTCGACCGACAGCTCGCCGGCGATTATCCGCGAGTACATGGAGCGCGACTCCCGTGTCAAGATGATCGACAAAGCCAACAGCGGCTACGGCGACTCGATGAACCGCGGCCTGGAGATGGCGCGCGGTGAGTACGTGGGCATCCTTGAGTCCGACGACTTTATGTTTGAGGATTCGCTCCAAAAGCTGGTCGCCAAGGCCGATGCTGAGCATGCCGATGTGGTGAAGGGCGACTTTTACCTGTATTGGTCCACGCCCAGCGAACGCCGTGAGCTGTTTGGGATTATCGACGAGCATATGACGGGCGCCGCGTATCGCCCCGTCGATCGCCCGGGAATTTTCTACCGCAAACCTTCCATTTGGTCGGCTATCTATCGACGCGAGTTCCTCAACGACAATCAGGTTCGCTTTCTCTCCACGCCGGGCGCCTCGTATCAGGACGCAGGCTTTAACTTTAAGGTTTGGGCTTGCGCCGAGCGTGCCGCGTTTATTGCGGACCCCATTTTGTGCTATCGCCAGGATAACGAGAAGAGCTCCGTTAATTCGCCCAACAAGGTGTTTTGCGTATGCGACGAATATGCCGAGATGCAGCGCTTTTTGGATGAGCGCCCCGAGCTCAAGGCTCAGCTCCAGGGGATTTTAATGCGCATGAAGGTCGATACGTATCGTTGGAATGACGAGCGTTTGGTCGATGAGCTGCGCGAGCAGTTTTGGCAGAAGGCCTCGCCCGAGCTCAAGGCCGATTGGGATGCTGGTCGCTTTGATCTGTCGCTGTTTGATCCGCGTGGCGAGACCGACTTGCGCCTGATGGTCAAGTCGCCCCGCGCCTATATCGATTCGCGCTTTGACTTTAAGAAGCCGGGTAAGCTCAATACGTTTAAGCATTACTTTAAGATTGGCGGCCTGCCGCTGGTCTGGCGCGTGCTGACGTATCAGCGCACCTACGGCGACAACCCACACCCTGATGACGTTCCGGTCGCACAGTAGGAGCGAGTGACTATGGCTAACCCCAAGATTTCCGTTGTCGTTCCCATCTATAAGGTGGAGGAGTGCCTGACCTGGTGCCTGGACTCCCTGCTTGCGCAGGACATGCCCGATTGGGAGGGCGTGCTGGTCAACGATGGCTCGCCGGATGGCTCGCGCGATATTGCGGCTGCCTATTGCGAAAAGGACGCGCGCTTTACCCTGGTCGATAAGGAGAACGGTGGCCTGTCGAGTGCACGTAATGCCGGCATCGCTGCGTCCACGGCGCCTATCGTCGCGTTCTTGGATTCCGACGACCGCTTTACGCCCGATGCATGCCGCGTGATCGTCGATGCCTTTGAGCGCGAGGACTGCGACGTTTTGACCTTTGGCGCGAACCCGTATCCGCTGGAGGCGGGGTATCCGTGGCTTAACTATGTGCTGAGCCCGCGCGATGTGTCGTTTGAAGGCTATAGCTCCGATCTGCTGTTTAAGGAAGCATCTCGCCCCTTTGCATGGCGCACCGCCTGCAAGCGTGAGTTTTTGCTGGGCAACGGGATCGTGTTCGACGAAACCGTTAAGTATGGTGAGGACCAGGTCTTCGATTTTGCCGTGTACGGTCGTTCGCGCAAGACCGCGCTTATCTCGAACAAGCTGTATGACTACCGCGTGGCGCGCAAGGGTTCGCTCATGGACACCATGCGCTACGACGACGAGACACGTCTGCTGGAGCACGTGAAGATTTACTCCGCGGTGCTGGCTGACTGGCAGCGCGACGGTCTTGATGTCCAACATGCCGATGACCTGGCATATTTCCTCTGCGATCTTGTGCTGTACGATGCGCTCAGGCTTCTGGGTACGGGCTGCGGCAAGGTGTTTGCTGCCGTAGCCGCAGCGCTTGCCGGTTCTGCCGTGGGCAACGATGCTGCGCTCGCACAATGCGCTTCTTCTGTTGCTGCTATGGTGCGTGCGGCGCTTACCAGCAAGGCCCCCAATGCCCGTGCGTGCAAAAAGCTCATGTTCGATTACGACGTCTTGAGGTTTGGGCGCCTGGGTGCTTGCAAACGCATGGCAGCGAACGCCTTGGGAAAGCGAGAAGTGTAGATGAGTATCAAGCGTTTGGCACTTTGCCGCAGTCAGGGCCGTCTATTTGTGCTGCTTCGTTTTGCCGGTCAGGATGTCGCCGCGCTTATCGAGCGGGAGGGTTCTCAGGCGTTTGCCCATGCGACAACGAGCGGTTCTTGTGTGCCGTCGCTGGTGCTCCCGGTCGATCATGGCCGTGTGCTGGCGCTTTGCCCTTCCGTTTCCGATTACGAGCGCGAGCTCGCTGTCTTGGTGCTTCCGTTTTTGGATGGCTCTGCGATCGACGCTGCATTTGTGTCCGGTGGCCAAAAGCTTGGCGCCATTCGCCTCGATAGCCGCGTGGCCAAGCTGGAATCCAAGATTAACTACAAAGCAAAGCCTGCGATGT